>JBOHWM010000058.1:0-6825 GCA_050736555.1 Binataceae bacterium (SeqCode) | reverse complement strand
GGCGGCGGCATCATGATGCTGCGCAACCGCACGGTCGAGATTGGTGCGACCGACGCGCCGCTGTCAGACGCGCAGGAGAAGATGATGCCCGCGCCGGTGCCGCACTTTCCCTCGGTGCTGGGCGCGGTGGTGCTGATGTACAATCTGCCGCAACGCAACAGCCACGAGTTGCGCCTGAGCGGACCGCTGATCGCCAACATTTTTCTGGGCAAGGTTACCAAATGGAATGATCCGGCGATTGCCCGGCTGAATCCCGGCCTTACCCTGCCCGATGAGGCGATCGTCACCTGCCATCGTGCGGAAGGCAGCGGGACGACCTATATTTTCTCGGACTACTTAAGCAAAGTGAGTCCGGCGTGGGCCAAGGAGGTGGGCCGAGGAACGTCGCTGCAATGGCCGGTGGGACTTGGCGGTAAAGGCAGCGAAGGTGTGACCGGGCTGGTCGAGCAGACGCCGGGTGCGCTCGGCTATGTTGAACTCACGTACGCCTTTGCCAACAAAATTCCCTTCGCCGAGATTAGCAACCATGACGGCAAATGGATCAAGGCAAGCCTCGCGGGTGTAACCGCCGCGGCGGCCAGTGCCTCCGCCAATATGCCGTCGGATTTCCGCGTCTCGATCACGAATGCACCGGGAGCCAAGGCCTATCCGATTTCGTCCTTCACCTGGTTGCTGGTGTATGAACAGCAGCAAAACGCGAAGAAAGGCGCCGCCACGGTGAAGTTTTTGAAATGGGCTTTGACCGACGGCCAGAAGTACGCCCCCGCGCTCTATTACGCGCCGTTACCCAAGGTGGTGGTGGAGAAGGAACTCAAACAACTGACCTTGATCAAGTATTAAGGATACGAAAGCGCGGCACTCCGAAAGAGTGTGAATTTTTTGGAGCCACCGGGCAAGTCGTCATCCTGAACGGGGTGAAGGGTGACGCGGTCGCCGCTTTTGCGGCCGTGATGGTTCTTTGCCTGAAACAATCCGGGCAAATTACGCAGCTAAAAAATACCGCGCTAGATTCTTCAGTTCGTTCAGGATAACAACCACGTGAGCGCGGCAATCGGTTTTCGAGGAGCCTCCAAAAAACCCAAACTCTGGGGCGTAGTCGAAAGGCGAAGCGATTATCTTCTTTGCGGAAAGGGGAACCCATCGCTGAGCGTAGGTCCCTCACTTCGGCAGCCTTATCCTGACGCAGCTCGCGGACTCGTTCGTTCGGATCCGCTTTGCTCAGCCTTCAAAACCGGCTGGTAGATCGCACCGGAAAACACCAGCCAATCCGGCAAATCCAATGTGCGGGCAACCCGCAAGACCCGCGTCAGCGAGGGCGTCGCGCGCGGAATCCTGGCTAGTTCCTCAGTGTGATCCGCCGCGTTTTTGCAGCCGCGCAAATCATCTGGTTCGAAAATGGCGCGTGCGCTTCTCGACATAGGCGGCCACCCCTTGCTCAAGGATTCGATCATTGTCCATCTTGCGAGAGGTTTCTATACTGGGCGCATGATCGAACATGTATCGGTTCCCATAGGCGATTACAAAAAATCTAAAGATTTTTACGTAGCCGCGCTTAAGCCGCTTGATTACGTCCTGCAACGGGACTACCCGTCGGACGCTGCCGGTTTTTGCGAAGGCGAATCGACCAGCTTCTGGATTGTAAGAAAAAAGTCGAAGGTGCAGCCGATTCATGTTGCTCTGCGCGCCCCGACCAGGGACGCGGTGCATCAGTTTCATGCGGCGGCGCTTAAGGCGGGCGGCAAGGATAACGGCCAGCCCGGGTTTCGGCGCGAATACGGCGACGATTATTACGCCGCCTTCGTACTCGATCCCGACGACAACAACATCGAGGCCTGCTATTTCGGCGAGAAGGCTCCGGCATAATCTCCGGCGGCGCGTGAGCTAGGCAAGAAACACTTCGCGCACCAGGTTGGTGTCGTTGTATTCGCGCCCTTCGGCGATGCGCGCTCCTTCGAAGCGCAGGTAAAAGGCGTAGCGCTGACGATAATGCCTGCCGTTCATCGCGAGCGTATCGGCTTGCGCCAGCACTATGACGTGCGGACCCTCGCAGATTAGCGTCTCGAACGTAAGCTTGAGGCCTTCGGGAAACAGCCGTTTGAGCGTTTGCGCCTCCCTGGCGGCGAATTCGCGGCCACCGAGGATCGGCGGGAATTCCTTGAGCGAAGAGACAATCTCGAAGCTGAAATCGTCCGTCACCAGACTCGCGAAGACCTCCGGGTCCGCATGATTGAAGTTGTCGAGGAACTTGATCGCCAGTTGTTTTTGTTCGACCGAAGTCATCACATTCTGGTCCTGTTCGCTGAGCTTGTCATCCGGCGGTTCCTTAGCAGGCCGTTGATAAATTACGCCCGCACCCTTTCTCTATCTCTCCCGCAACAGAGCGGTAGGGAAGATTGAGGAAAGACGGATCCGATCGGAGCTACGGGTCTTCTCTTTTCCTGAAAGAAAGATAATCGCTCCGTCCTTCGACTGCGCTCAGGGTAAACTCCGGTTCCTCGCTTCGGCAGTCTCCGCTTCGGGATGACAATTGAGCTTGTGTGAAGGTTCCCGGGGCGGCACTCGCTAGGCGCAAGCCTGGAAGCCGGCGACAAGGCCGCCGCCAACAACAGCGCTCGCTCAGCCTCGTCCCGACCCACAGCTCGCATGCCCGCAAGAACCAACGGCATCGCTTTACCTACCCCAAATGGAAACCAAACGGCTCGCGTGGGCCATGGTCCGGCTACTCAACAGGCGAAGCGTAGGGCGCCGATCTCTCAAGTCTGAATATCGACGGCACGGCGAATTTCGCGATCGCGGTGGAGGCAAAATCCTCAGTGCGCAAACACATGCGGGTTCAAGTCCCGCCCTCCGCGCCACTTTTTTCCCCGACAGTGTTGCGATTCTCAGCGCGATAAGCTTTGGCTGTTCTTCGTATCGCTCATCGAAGTCCATATCCTTCTTACTTGTCCAGGGCAAAAAGGCCAACAGTTCACTCACCGGCCAGAGAGTGGCATTGACACTGGCGCGGGTGATCGCCGCGCACGGACCTTCGTGACGAGATTCTCAACGATGAGGCAAAGAGGACAGTGCGCTCCCTCTCATCAAGCATAAGCATCTACTGGACAAGAGCTTTAATCTCTCGCAGCACCAGCAGTCGGGGCAAATCAATCTGGAGGATTGCGGCGAAGCTGGAAGCGGACCAAAGAAACCCGTCGAGGGCACGCTTGCGCCCAGCGGTGTGAACTGGCTCAGAATGGACCAAGTATCAAAGATAGAGCGACGCGAGCCGCTCCAGCTCTGTCCGGAATTCTTCAGGTCCGAGCGTTCGCCAACCGACTACCAGGCGGTGGACACCGGCCTTTGCGTATTCGCTGACGATCTCCTGCACACGCGAGCGATCACCCTTGACTGAGGTTACCACGCTGATCTCGAGGCGGTCGAAAATCGTGCCCGCGGCTTCGCATTCCGCCCGAAGTTGCACAAGCTGCGCTTTCATCTCTTCAGGAGCCAGGCCTAGAGGGCACCATCCGTCAGCCCATTGCGCCACCCGCCTGAGAGCGCCACGCATGCGGCTGCCTAGCACTACTGGAGGTCCTGTCTGAAGAGCTGGCTTGGGTTCGCAACGAATGGCCGGGAATTTAATCCATCTTCCGTCGAAAGACGCTTCCGGCTTTGACCAGAGCTCGCGCATCGCGCCTATGCATTCGGCGGTCTGGCTCCATCGGCGAGGAAAATCGACACCGAGCAGTTCCGATTCCTCCCGGAGCCATCCCGCGCCGACGCCCAAAATAACGCGGCCACCGCAAAAGCGGTCTAGCGTGGCTATACGCTTTGCCAGTGTCATCGGATTATGTTCGGCCACGAGACACACACCGGTGGCGAGCTTGAGCTTTTCAGTCGCAGCGGCGGCCATACTCAAGGCGACGATTTGGTCAGCCATTTGCGAGTAGACTTCTGGTATCTGTCCTTTGCCGGGAAATTCGGTGCGAGGATGAGCGGGATAAACCGGATGCTCGGGAACCCACAAGGAGTCGAATCCGATCTCTTCCGCGACGCGGGCGAAAGTCGCGGGGTTGGCGGTGTACCCGGTGAAGGGCATCGTGGATCCGATCCTCACAGCTTTGAAGATTCGGCAAGAGAGCCGATTTGAGGAGAAACGCGTATGTCATCAACTCCACTATTACCTCCGTTCACTCGCGAGATCGCGATTGAGAAAATTCGTCTCGCGGAAGATGGCTGGAATTCTCGTGATGCGATAAAAAGTAGCTTTAGCCGGGATGTCCATTTTGACTTTCCAAACACACGAGACCTCGCCCCGTACCGAACCCCGCGTCAAGTCGCGGCCCGGCTGACGATCGTGGTCATGAATAATGTGTGATAGACGCCATTCGGCGGCGTGGTGCTGTGCCCCGGAAGCGTGATGCCGCAATCGAACACGAGGTTTATGGGAATGGAACCTCTCAATCAAATGGAGGTGGCGCGGGACTTGATTTGTTCTCTCCGGGAGAACCGACGATGACTGTATTCGAAGATCGATTTGTGTGTGCGACTAGCGCCGCACGCCGGTGACGCGCTCGCGCGCCCGGTCCACAATGTAAGGAGCCGCTGCTCATTTAAGCGGCGGCGTTCCATTTTGAATTAAGCTATGACCAAACGAGATTTCAGCCAGCGCAGTGTCGAAGCGGAACTGATGGACGATACGTCGGTGACGTTCGAGGAATTCCGCAACTGCCTGCGTGACCTGGAGATTGTCAACCGTTGCACCTTGGCCCAGCGACCGACGTTACATTGGTTGAAGCGCGCATCACGCGCGATAAATTCAAACGATCGCCTCTCGATTCTTGATGTCGGCAGCGGCGGTGGCGGGATGCTGCGGCGCATCGCCAATTGGGCGCGCAAAAATGGCCGGCAGGTCGACCTTGTCGGCGTGGACCTCAATCCGTGGTCAAAGCGGTCCGCCGAACAGCTCCAGCCGTCAGATGTGCCAATTCGCTTCGAGACCTCGGATATATTCACGTTCGAGACCGGCGCAATCGATTTCATCATCAGCTCGCTTTTCACGCATCATCTGGCGGATAGCGAGGTGGTGCGCTTTCTTCGATGGATGGATCGGCGCGCGGTGCGCGGCTGGTTCATCAACGACCTGCATCGCCATCCCTTGCCGAGCTTCGTGATCAAGCACGCGACGCGACTTTTGCGTTTTGATCGGATGGTGCAGTATGACGGGCCGCTCTCGGTCGCGCGCGCCTTTACCGCCCGCGACTGGCGCCGTCTTCTCGCCGCCGCCGGTATTCCGGCGGAACGAACCCGAATCGCTTGGTACTTCCCGTTCCGATACTGCGTGGCGGGCTGGAAGACCTGATGCTTGAAGCGCGCGTGATCACGCTCTGTCCGCCGCATTGCGCCTACAACGGCTGGCGCACAATTATCATACCCGCGCGAATCAACTCGGCTCGGCATTTCTCTTATGACTGCCCGATCTTGCATTGGAGCAAACATCGCCGTCGCTTCAACGAACCTGCGATCCGAATAATCGCGGCTCCAACTCGCGGTCTGGCCCCGTTTTTTCGCCCGTAACGTTTCTCACTTTTCAATACAAGATCATTATTAAAGTCGGTTGCGGCCTCGCGCCGCTCCGAGAGCTACTTTCAAACGAAACAACCGATTACTACTTAATGGCTATAATACAGACTTGGGTGAGCGTGCCGGTAAGATGGCTTCGCAGCCTTCCAACAAAGCGGTCTCGCAACAATTGCTCGATGATCTTGGACATCTCCGCAAAGAGCCTGAAGAGCGATTCGCGCGCACATGAGCGCGGTAAAATCCGGACTGGCGTCGCGCAGGCGGCCGATTCATTGCAGGGCTCGGACGCGGAGCACAAACTCCAGCGCAGATATGGCCGCACCACGAGCGCTCATAAGTTCTATCGGCACCAGATGCTGGATTATCTCAATCCCTTAATGTGCGAGTTCATTGCGCGGCAAGAGATGATGTTCGTGGGCACTGCGGATCAATGCGGACATGCCGACGCCAGTTTTCGCGGCGGCGCACCCGGCTTTGTGCGGGTGATCGATGAGAAGACCCTCGCCTACCCCGAATACCGTGGCAACGGGGTCATGGCGAGCCTGGGCAACATCTCGGACAATCCGCATGTCGGGCTGCTATTTCTCGATTTTACCGGGGATAAGATCGGCCTCCACGTCAACGGCCAGGCGCGAATTGTCGAGAATGGGGAGTTGCTTGCGAGCGCCTCCGCTCCCCGCGCGATATGTGACGACATCATAATGGCCAATGGCCGGCGGCCCGAGCGCTGGGTGATGGTTGCCGTGGTCGAAGCGTACGTGCACTGCTCCAAACACATTCCGCGGATGCGGAAGCTCGAAAGCCTCCAATCGGAACCCGATGGCGGCGCCAAGGCGGGAGACTACTTCAAGGCCAAAGCGTCGCCGCGCACGGACAGTTCACTCGTTTGAACAATCGGGGAAACGGGCGTCTATTGATGGCCGGCGCGCCGTTCCGACATGCCTTTCCAATAGTCAGTAGCGAGTCTGAAAGAGATTGTTGACGGCACCGGATTTCCGGGCCGGGCCGCTTCGCTTTTACAGGCGGATTGCCTCTCACTTTTCCAAAGTGAGTGTTGGTTGACAAATGCCAGCGTGCGACGCCGGCACGATGAGAAGCTTATGTGTGGATCATGAATGAGCATGACGGTGCGCACGCGGCCGTAACGCCGACACATTGTCCGTATTGCGCGCTGCAGTGCGGAATGAACCTCGTGCGAGAAGGGGCCGAGTTGAGTGTCGCCCCACGAAACTTTCCCACCAACCGGGGCGGGCTCTGCCAGAA
>JBOHWM010000057.1:0-3019 GCA_050736555.1 Binataceae bacterium (SeqCode) | reverse complement strand
ACCATACCCGGACATAATGGCGCCGACATGACTGTGCACCATCGCGCTACCCGCGTAACCTTCACGCCATCCAGCATGTCGACCGCACTGCAACGGCCGTCGTTGGCCACGATCACGTCCACTGGGGTGGATTTACTTAATTCACTGCACAGTGCATGCAAATGCGTTTCCATCCCACCCATATGCGGCGGATAAAACTTACCGATGTGGAGAACGCGCAAGGAAGCCGGCCGTTTATTACTGATCGTGACTACGCGAGCTTTTTTTAATTGAACTCCGCTTCCAAATACCTTCAGAGTAACTGCCGGTAAATGGCGCACATGCTGGTGGCGTGATCAGTCCAGGAGAATCGCGCCGCCTGTTTCAGACCGGCGGCGCACGTTGCGGACCGCGGCCATCCCAAACCTTGCCTGGAAATTGTTTCCAACGCGGCCACATAACCGCTCACGTCAGCTCTCGGTACATAGCAGACGGCCTCTCCGCCAACCTCGCGCAGAGCGGGAAGATCGCTCGCGATAGCTGGCGTGCCACATGCCATCGCTTCGGCAATCGGCAAACAGAAGCCTTCCGCCTCCGATGTGATCACCAACGCGAGAACGCGCCGATATACCGCTGCCAGTACCGCACTCTGAATGAATGGCAGGAACGTGATTGACTCGCGGATGCCGAGTTCGGCCGCGAGCTTTTCATGATTCGCGGACGGTTCTCCCCCAACACGAATCAGCCGGGCGCGCGGAAATCGATGACGAAACGCGGCGAAAACATGCAACAAAATGTCGATGCGCTTGCGCGCAACTGAACTGCCCACGTGAAGCAGTTCGGGCGCATCAGCGATTTTAGGTCCGAGTAATAGGTTCGCCTCGTTGTTCGCCGACGGATTGGGGCAGGGCGAAAAGTCCGGATGAGTGCCGTTGGGCACTATCGTAAGCCGTTCAGGCATGAGGATACCGCCGCGCAGCAAGTCGTCGCGCGTCGCACCACTCACACAAGCAACGATTGCCGCCATCCGCAGGCCGCTAACTATCCGCCGCGCCATTGCAGCCATCAGCCACGCGCGCGGCGTATACACCGGGTTAAGCAACGGGCTAAAGGCGTCGAGATCATGGCAGGTCACGACCGCCTTGCCCTGCGGCACGTTTTGAACCAGATGCGCATAGCTGTGATCGACCACATGGAACAGGTCGAAATCGATGAGGCGGCGGCGAATCACTCGCGGATAATCAAAGAACCGATTGAGCACCCGGTCGGCATTATACGCACCTCGCCGGTTTCTCATCCGGGGAACGCGCATAAAGCGCCGCTTAAAACTCGGACGGATACACTCGAAAGCGAACTCGTGTGAATGGCCGTTGGTCAAAGCTTGAAACAGCATGTTGGCGACGAGGTCCATGCTGGGCCAGTTCTCTTCAAGAAAATCGCATACGATCGCGACACGCGGACTGGCAGCCATCTCAGGCGGTCCGCTCCAGCAATTCGCCGAAGAATTCCAGGTGGCGACGCGCCACCACCGGCCACGCGTAAACGGCGTGCGCTCTTTCGAGTCCGCGCCGCGCGATCTCCGCCCGCGCGCGCGAATCTTCCAGCATACGCTCGAGCTCACGTACCCAGCCGTCCTCATCTTGCTCGCCCACGATGATTCCCGCGTCCCGCATCACGTTGGGAATTTCGCCGCTGTCGGAAGCGATAACCGCGACTCCGCAGGCGAACGCCTCGATCAGCATGCGGCCAAAAATCTCGCGCCATCGCGCGGTCGTCTGGCTGGGCGCGCATAGCAGGTCAACCGCGTTCAGATAGCGCGGCACCTCGTCGTGCGTGAGCTTGACAATCCGGACGCGGTCATTGTAAGGCGCGGCCCACGCGCGAATATTCGGCTCCATCGGGCCGCCTCCAATGAACAATGCGCGCCACGACGAGCGCGCGCGATCAAGCACACGCATCAGCAGCGCAAGCCCCTTCTCTTCGACAAAGCGGCCGACGAATCCGACTACCGGAGCGGCATCGGTCCAACCCAGCCGTTCACGAACCTTATTACGAGCGCCGGCGTCGGGACAAAAAATCGACGTGTCGACGCCTAGCGGGAGGACCCGATGTGGCCTACACGCGTATCCACGCCGCAGCATCGCGTCGGCGCCCAATTCGCCACGCGCTATCCAGCCGCTGCAGCGCTCCACGCAGTAGCGTTCGATCATCGAAAATGGGGGTGGGTAGTTTTTGAGCAGCGTCTGGCCGGTCCAGAAGACATAGGGCGTCCGGCGTGGCGTCCACCAGGCGATTTGGCCTCCAGCGAGGATATAGGGCTCTTCCCAACAATGCACGAGATCCCAGGATTGCCGCAAAAGCGCGCGCAGTCGCGCTCCGTAAACGAACATGTGGATGCGCCGGGTCATCAGGGCACGCATCGGTTCCAGATGGCACGCATCGCTGGCGCGGCGCTCCAGGCGTATCGGACCCAGATCGCCGTGAAAGAATGATGGCGCCACCGCCGTGACTTCCCAGTCACCTTCGCCGATGCGGGCAAGTTCATGCGCCAGACGCCGATTGAGCGCGACCACATACGAATGCGCAATGGTCAGCAGGCGACGCGGTTTTTTAGGCACCAGCGTTGATCATCGGATCAGAATGATAAGTTTTGGGCGCGATTGGATGCTCGCAGTCCATGTGCGAGGTCTGAAGCGCGGTCATCGTGCCTGAGCCGCTTCGAGCGCGGATTTTCTTTCTTTCGGCAACGCCAAAACGTGGGAATTCCAATGCGCCTGCCCGATATTCTCCCTTGTACCAAGTACCGTCGTCGTATAGCCGCAGCCGCTCAAAATTCGCTCGACGGCGAGATTGGTACCATGCAATTCGATCAAAAAAATTGGTCTGCTCGCCGCAATCGTCAGGCGCGCTCCGGCAAGAACGTCAACTTCGGCACCTTCGACGTCGATTTTGATCACGTCGGGCGGCGGCAGGCGCGCCGATTCGACCACGCTGTCGAGCTTGCGAACGGGCACGACGATCTCGCCACAATAGCCGTCGG
>JBOHWM010000056.1:0-6776 GCA_050736555.1 Binataceae bacterium (SeqCode) | reverse complement strand
GTCACCCGCGTGAAGTTATCTCAGGTTCCTAAAGCCTTGAAATACATTCTCTGGGACACGCGCGCACAGCGAATTATTTCGGTAGAGGAGTATCGGCAGCGGAGGGACCAAGCGCATTATCGCCAATTGAGATTATAAGGACGTTCGCGCCGAACCCTGTCATCCGCCTCACAGTCACGAAACGCTGGAGCTTCACGGGGGCGCATTCGGCGCCCCACTCATTGAGGAGGATGCCACCGGGACGTGAGGGAATGCAGGCGGCGCTTGGCCCCGATGTATGCAAGTGTGCATCGAGGCCAAAATAGAAATTCCGGCTTAATGGTTGTCGTGGTCATGGTCGTGATGATGATTCTTGTACCACTCCGGATGATGCTGTTCGGCCCAGTTGCGATTGTTTTTGGACCACCACTCTTTATTGTGCCAATGATGATGTGGGCCATAATCGCCTTCGCCTTGGTGCTCCTCCTCAGCGAAATTGCGGTTATGTCCGTGCTCTCCAAACGCACCCCGGCCCATCTCCTGATTACGCACGCCAGGATGATTGCGCATGAACTTGGCAACGTCCGGATGCTTGTGCAACCAATGGGGATCATTCAATAGAGCCGGGTTTTTCTCCGCCTCCGGATGGTTTCGCATCATGGTTTCGAACTGATTCTCCGCTTGCCTCGATTGCGCGAAAACAGGCGGAGCGGCGAACATAATCCCCAAAGCCGCAGCTAGCAGCAGTCCACGAATTTTCATTCGATTACCTCCCTCTATTGGGTTCGCAAGCGCACCGGCTTGACTGCCGGTTTTGGCACGATGAGCCTCCATGCTCATAAGCTACGAGCGTGCCATCGAATGGTTTCGCTCTGCCTGAATTCAGACCGGCTGCGTCAGACTTTATATGGCGGTTTCGAGGAGCGAAAGCCCGTGTGGGCATCAGTGGCGGCGTGTCCACTCATATGCGGCAAAGAACCATACCAAATGCGCTAAGCGATTTGACGAAGCCGTGACGAACCTACGCGCGGCGGTCGAAAATGAATAGCGGCACCTGGTTCGCCGCCGCCGCCTCGACCGCTATAATCCGGCGGCTTTCTTCATGCCGGATCGCCGAATGCGGAACCCCCGACTCGCTCAGTTTTGCCGCCACGGCCTCGACGTTGTCCGCTTCGAGCCACAAGGCGGCGAGTCCTTCCGTGTTCGCGGCGCTCACTTCAGCGCTGGCAATATTCGACCGCAGACGAATTTCCGCTCCGCCAATCTTGATTGCCACCTCGTTCGGATTGGGCCCGGAACTTACCGTGAAGCCGAAATTGTCATGATAAATGCGGCCGGCTTCGGCGAGATCAGAACTGACAATATCGATACGGTCGAATCGTTTGATCATGGACTGATGGTTCCCTTTCAGAAGCTGCTTGAGGCCTGCGGCTTCATCGTGAAATCGGCGGTTACAGGCGCATTCGGTTTCACTGTAATCGGGCGCTTCTCGATACCAAGTTTTTCCTGCCAGACCTGCAGCACATAGTTGCCCGCCGGTACGTCGTTGATGCGAAAGCGGCCGTCCGCTCCCGTAATCGCATAGTAGGGGTTGCCCGTCACATACCACCAGCCCTCCATCCAATTATGCGCGTCGCAGGTCACTTTGATGATCTCGGGTTTCGCGATTTTCACCGTCATTTCGCGTTTGAATCCTGGCTGCGCCATATCCACTACGGGATTTATTTTGGATTCGGTGTGGATACTGTGAAGGATATCGTCAGAGTTGATGATATCGATGGTGCTGCCGGCCGAAAAAACCGCGACATGCGGAATGTATTCGCAATCCTTTTGGTCGAATTTGATTCCCTTTTCAGGCTTCAGCGGCGCTCCCTTGGTTATGTTGGTCAAAGTTACGACCACGTTTTCAATTCCGCCGTTCGTTCCAACCATCAACGCTTGATTGTAGAGCGGCTTGACTCCGCATACCTTGCGGTCCTTGCTGATGTCGATGCGCTGGCGTTTCGGTATTGGGCCGTCATACTTAACGATTCCGGTAATCGTACCGCCGTCTGTCACGGTTTCAGATTGATAAGCATACGCGCGACCAACTGTTACGAAGACCATTGATAAAATCAGAGCGAAAACCAATCTGCGCATGGAATTCCTCAAACTCAACTCGGCAGGCGCAATCGTAAGCCGGGCGGAGTTCGGTGCGGCCGGGATGCGGGCGCGTCCCGCCGATCGTATCGTGAAGGGATTGGACGAGCGCCGAGCGGTCGCTTTCAGGCTTCCTTGAGAGCGATGATGCAATAGTGGACCGAGAAGGGCGAAAAGCGATTGTTACGCTCGACGCGAAGCTGGCGTCCGTCCAGCACGTCGCGGGCGCGCAGACGCGTGGTCCAGCCTAAAAGCTTGGTGACAGGATTTACCACGCAGCCGAGCAAGAACAACAACGGATTGGCACTGGCGAAATGGCTAACCGTGACAATACGGCCGCCGGGTTTGCATACCCGAATCATCTCGTCCATCACGCGGCGCGGATCGGCTACCACCGTCATCACATGAAAGCTGCATACCCAGTCGAAGCTGTTGTCGGGAAATTCCAACTTCTGCGCATCACCAGGTTGCAGCTCGATATGACCCCAAGCGTTCTCGCGGGTCTTCCCGACCGCCTGCGCCAACATCCGTTCGGAGGGATCGATTCCCACGATATGAACATAGGGTGGATAGGCGTCGAGCGAAATACCGGTGCCCACTCCCACCTCGAGCACGCGCTGATTCGGCCGGAAACTGAGCGATTCTATCACTTCATGTTCATGATCGACGAAAGCACGGCCAAAGACCGAATCGTAAAGATGGGCCAGTTCGTAGTAGACGCGGCTTTCATGCGGTTCGGCCATCGGTTCAACCTCGAGTTTTGGCTCACTTGAAGAAAGGCACAGGCCGGAGGGCGCAGCGCGTCAGGCCGCCATTTTTCCGGATTAACGGTCAACCCCGTCAAGATTTATGCGGCAGCGTTAACGCCCCGCAGATGACGTTTAAAGGATGCTATATCGCGTTTACGAAATCGCCATTGGCGTCCTTTTTTGAACGCTGGAATGACGTTGCGGCGAGCCAGTTCGTTCACCGTGTCGGGGCTAAGGTCGAGCAAAAATGCGACCTCCCGCGAATTCAAAAGAATGTCGTCCTTATCGGCCATCGTTGTCCAAAAAGACGTTCAGTACAGGAACGAGCGCCTCTTAATCCGGCGCCTTCAATCAAGTCAAGCAATTCTGCCAAATTGACTGGCCGGGTGCCATCCGGAATAACACCTTTTTTGAATATATTCTCGATGATCAGTGGCCCGATTGTCCAAATGGAATTAAATACCTTATGCGCACGTAGCCTTTAGCTTATACAAGCTCGCTATACACTTATGGTGTTTAATCTTCTTATTGCTATCTTGTGGTCATACCATGCGCGTGTCACCACAAAACAGGAAAATACGCCGGTCAACACGCCCACGCATAATGTGACGGCGAATCCTTTCACTGGGCCAGTGCCAAACTGAAACAGGATCAGACCCGCGACAAAGGTGGAAATATTCGAGTCACGGATCGCACCCCACGCGCGTTCGTAGCCGATTTTGACGGCTTCTCGCGGAGTCTTACCGGCGCGCAATTCTTCGCGCATGCGTTCATTCACCAGCACGTTGGCGTCCACCGACATGCCGAGCGTCAGCACGATTCCGGCGATGCCCGGCAACGTCAGCGTCGCCTCCAAAGCTGCCATCACGCATACCAGCAGCAGGATGTTGAGCGTCAGTCCAAAATCAGCGACGATGCCGGCGCCGCTGTAGTAAATCGCCATAAAGACCAGCACCGCGAGCGCTCCGACCACGAATGACAGCTCGCCTTGTCGAATGGAATCGCGGCCGAGCGACGGTCCCACCGTGCGTTCTTCGATAATGCGCACCGGCGCGGGCAGCGCGCCAGACCGCAACACAATCGCCAACTGGTGGGCTTCGTCGAAAGTAAAATCACCGGTTATCTGGACGTGCCCACCAGGTATTGGTTCCTTGATCACCGGTGCCGAATAAACCGTGTTGTCTAGAATGATCGCCAAATGGCGACCAACATTTTGCGCCGTCAGGGCGGCGAAAATCTCGGCGCCACGCCGATCCAGATCGACCGTGACGTAAGGACCTTCCAGATTTCCACCGGGACGCACGCGCGCGTCGGTCACGGTATCGCCGGACATCAAGACCGGTTTCTCGACCAGGTAGGGTTCAGCACCGCCAGCCTGCGGCTGGCCATCTAGGATCTCATCGCCCGGCGGGGGTCCGTTACGAACCGCGTCGGCGACACTATGATTGTCGTCGATTAGCTTGAATTGTAGCACCGCGGTCTTGCCGATTAATTCTTTGGCCTGCTCTGGGTCCTGGATGCCTGGCAACTGCACCACGATGTCATTCTGGCCTTCTTTCTCTACAGCGGTCTCGCGCACGCCGAGCTGGTCGATACGATTGCGGATCGTTTCCAACGCCTGGTCCATGGCGTTGTTCTTTACCTGGAGTAATTCCTGCTGCTTGAAATTGAGCAAATAGGCCGGACCGAGACCTTTGCCTTGACCGCGAGCGACGGTCAGGTCGGGAAATCGTCTGTTCAGTATGTCAAGGAACGCCGAGGTCTCGTCGCCACTCTTCAGTTGAACCAGCAGCGCTCCGTTCTGGTCGAGCGATTCGCTTTGAAGGTTGAGCTTATTGCTTGAGAGATCGCGCTTGAGGTCATCGCCGCGTCGCCTGAGTGCGGTTTTCACCGCGTCTTCAAGTTTGACTTCGAGCAGGAGATGCGTGCCACCCTGAAGGTCGAGTCCAAGTTGGATTTTGGGCATGCTATCGAGCGGCTGCATCCATCCTGGCATTGTCGGGCTGAAGCTCGGCACCAGCAGCACGATCGCCGCAACCATCAGCGCGGCGGCAAGGTAAAGACGGAGCCTGCCACTGCCATTGGTGAAGTGCAGGTACAAGAAAATGACGCCGAGGCCAAGCAGGATTGCGATTGGAACTGGATTTTGCGTATTCACTGATGGTTTCCGCGCCTCGTCCGCGATGGCACGCTATTCGCCGCTCCTCTCTTTCTTAGCCGGCCCCTTGCCATAGGTCGATAACGCCGAGATTTGTCCGCGCTCGACCCGCACGCGCACGCTCTGCGCAATTTCCACAGTGACCAATTTATCTCCAAGGTCGACGATACGGCCGACCAAGCCGCCAGCAGTCACCACTTCGTCATTCCGCTTGAGCGCGTTGACCATCTTCTGATGATCACTCGCGCGTTTGCTTTGCGGCCTAATCATAAGAAAATAGATGACCGCAACGATAATGACCAGCGGCAAAATAGGTCCGTAAATTACCTGGTCAAATGTATTTTGAGCGCCGCCCGTGGCCGCCGCAGCCTGCGCCCATGCGATTCCTTCAAACCACATTGATATTCCTGTTCAACTTCTTACTTTAATCACCCGAGTCTGGCGCCTCGGCTTCAGCGCTCTTCCCCGCCTTCATGCCTCAAGTGATGTCTGCAACGCGTTGGTCATATAAGCGGCGAAAGTTCGATAAGTGCGTGATGCGATAGCAGCTTGGGCTTCACGCATCAAGCCGCTATAGAAATACAGATTGTGCTCCGTCAAAGCGCGCGCCGCCAGTATCTCACCTGATATATGAAGATGACGCAGGTAGGCGCGCGTCAGGTTGGTGCAGCAGCGACAATCACAACGGGGATCGAGCGGCCGCCGGTCGCGAGCGTAGCGGGCGCGCTTGATGGAGATCGGTCCTTCACTGGTAAAGGCACCACCATTGCGGGCGTTGCGGGTAGGCAATACACAATCGAACATATCATAGCCCATCGCAATTGCGGCCAGCAGGTCTTGCGGCGTGCCCACGCCCATCAGGTAGCGCGGCTTTCCTTCGGGTAGGATGGAAGCGCTCAGCGCCGCCATTTCGAGCATCGCCGGCTTCGGTTCACCCACGGAAAGACCGCCGGTCGCATAGCCGTCAAATTCAATGCCGGTTATCTGCGCCGCGCTCATTCGGCGAAGGTCGGGGTAAATGCTACCTTGTATAATCCCGAACAGGGCTTGCTTGTCGCCGCGGCGTGCCAACGCGCACCGCTCCGCCCAACGCGCGGTCATCTCGGCGGACGCGCGGGCGCGGTCATGCTCAACCGGATAAGCGGTGCATTCGTCGAGTACCATCATGATATCGGCGCCGAGCTTTTGCTGGATTTCCACCGCGCTCTCCGGTGTCAGGCTCACAGGTGATCCGTCCAGATGGGATCGAAAGCGGATGCCGTTTTCGTCGACGGCATTGATCTTCGCGAGGCTCATGGCCTGAAAGCCTCCGGAATCAGTCAGCGTAGCGCCTGCAAATCCCATAAAGGAGGCCAACCCGCCCATTTCTTTCACGAGATCCGCGCCCGGCCGCAACGCGAGATGATAGGCGTTGGCCAGCACCATGCGATATCCCAGCGTGCGAAGTTCATCAGGCGCAATAGCTTTGACGGCGGCGCGGGTTCCCACCGGCATGAAGGCTGGGGTCGTCACGTCGCCATGGGGCGTGACAAGGCGGCCCATTCTGGCCATACCGTCGCTAGTACGAATCTCAAACGAGATCGGCCCGCCGGCCATCAGAGCACCAGCATCGCGTCGCCATAGCTGAGAAAGCGGTAGCGATGGCGGACGGCCTCGGCATAGGCTTGCAGAAGAAATTCGCGACCCGCCAACGCCATCACCAGGGCGAGCACGGTGCTGCGTGGCATATGAAAATTCGTCACCATGCCGTC
>JBOHWM010000055.1:0-3008 GCA_050736555.1 Binataceae bacterium (SeqCode) | reverse complement strand
TCGAATCGATTAGCGCCGTGCGGATGGGAGCGTTCGGCGCCGCACTTTACTTACGCGAGGAAACACGATGACTGCGATAATCATCCACGGGCACTTCTACCAACCCCCGCGTGAAAATCCCTGGACTGGCGCGCTCGATCGCGAGGAAAGCGCGCATCCTTATCACGACTGGAATGAACGGATTTTTGCTGAATGCTACCGCGCCAATGCTTTCGCGCGCATTCTCGACGGCGCCGGCCGCATTGAAAGGATTGTCAACAACTACGCCAATATCAGTTTCAATTTCGGCCCCACCCTGCTGAACTGGCTCGCCAGCACCCATCCGCGCAGCTACGCCCGCATCATCGAAGCCGATAGGATAAGTGTGCGCCGCCATCACGGCCACGGCAACGCGATCGCTCAGGGCTACAACCACGCGATTTTGCCACTGTGCAACGAACGCGACCGCACCACCCAGGTGTTGTGGGGCATCGCCAATTTCCGCCATCGCTTCGGCCGCGAACCCGAGGCGCTTTGGATGCCCGAGACCGCGTGCAACGAAGCCACTATCGCAACCCTGATCGAAGCCGGACTCAAATACGCGATTCTTTCGCCGCATCAGGCACAGCGCGTGCGCTCGCTTAAGGACGGCGAATGGCGCGATGTCCCCAATGGCGGCATCGATCCGCGCCGGGCTTATCGCTGCTTCCACCATGACGGTTCGGGGCGATCAATCGCGCTGTTCTTCTATGACGACCCGATGGCGCATGCGGTCGCCTTCGAAGGCGCGCTGAGTTCCAGTCATAATTTGCTCGAGCGCCTGGAGCTTGCCCGCGGTGAGGATGGTGCGCTGGTCAATGTTGCCACCGACGGTGAGAGCTACGGCCACCACTTCCATTTCGGCGACCGTTGTCTTGCTTATGCCCTCGAAGTGGAGGCGGCAAAGCACCGCTTCGAGGTCACCAACTATGGCGAATTCCTCGAAAACCATCCACCCCAGGACGAGGTCGAGATCAAATCAGGACCCGGCGGTGAAGGAACCGCCTGGAGTTGTGCGCATGGGGTGGGCCGATGGTATCGCGATTGCGGCTGTTCCACCGGCGGACCGGAGGGATGGAATCAAGCCTGGCGCGGTCCTCTGCGACGCGCCTTCGATTTGTTGCGAGATCGCGCCGCGCATTCTTTCGAGTACGCGGGCGTTGATCTATTTCGCGATCCATGGGCCGCGCGCGACGAGTACATCGACCTGCTGCTCGATCCTTCGGCGCGACGCGAATTTTTCCTTGATCGGCGCGCCGGCCGCCGTCTGCACGACTCTGAAATGGTGCGCGCGCTCAATCTGCTCGAACTGCAGCGCACCGCGATGCTGATGTACATGAGTTGCGGATGGTTTTTCGCCGACATTTCGGGAATTGAAGCGGTACAGGTGATGAAGTACGCGGGCCGCGTGCTGGACTTTATCGAAGAACTCGATCTCGAAGTGCCGCGCGGCGAATTTCTCGACGTCCTGGCTGAGGCGCAAAGCAATGTCCCGGGAATGGGCAATGGCGCCGACGTCTACCGCCGGTTCGTCGGGCCGTGTCGCACGACTCCGCGACGTATCGCGGCGCATCTCGCGATTTCCGGCCTTGCCAATTGCGGTGCCGATCAGGGCGCGGTCGCCGATCAGGGCGCGGTCGGCGATTATGAGTTTCGCAAGCTGAACTGCCAACAGCGTCAGCACGGGCGCTTGACTTTGGCGACCTGCCGCCTGCTGGTGAGTGCGCGCACGACCGGTCGAGAACAGGATTTCGCCGCCGCCGCATTGCATATCGGCGGAATGGATTTCTTTTGTACTTTGTGTCCTTATCCGGGCGCGATGCGTTTTCGCCACGCTTCTGAAACGCTGTGGGCGCGTTTCCATAGCGCGTCCTTGCCGGCGCTTTTACGCTTAATGCAGGAGCAATTTGGTCCCGACGAATTTGGCCTGGAGGACGTGCTCGCCGACGGTCGCTGGGCCATCTCGGGCATGGTCTTCGGCTATCTGTCCGAGGATTTGACCGCGGAATTCGTGCGCCTATATGAGCAGGACCGCCGCGCGATCGAGATGCTGCACAAAAGCGGTTTCGAACTTCCCGCTGAATTGCGGTTGCTCAGCGAATTTACCCTCGGTCGCCGCTTTGAGCAGGCTATCATCGAGCAGAACGGCAACCTCGATCCGGCCGCCTACGAGGTGGCGACGATCCTTGCGGACGAGATCGCGCGTCACCGTTACAAAATCGATCAGGCTGAACCCAATCGCCATTTGTCCTTGATGATCTCCAAAGCGGCTGACGCGGCGGTGGCCGATCCCACTTCTGAAAACGTCAACAGCGCGATTAATGCGATCGCCATTTCGTCGCGTCTTCGGTTGAGCCCGAACATCGATCACGCGCAGGAAGCGATCTACGCGGCTATCGTCGAAAACGGGACGGAAGCGGGGGCACTGACAGGCTTGCTCTCGCCGCTTGGGCTTTCCCCTGAGGTTGTGCCGCGCGCGCGCCAGACCGAAAAACGGCCGCCAATCGTTCTGGTTACCGCACACGGATCCTGACAATCGCCGGTCATCCTTCCGTCACCCGTCCGCCGATGAAGGCGCAAGCCCAATGCGTGTGGCTATGTGATTTCGATTGGCTAATCACCCCGCTTTAAGGACCAACTTTGCTGCTTGACTACAATTAGCCAGTCGGTGTATTCGACTGATAAATAGCGCGTCCGCTTTGTCATCCGACGGATCTCTGACCGCCGCGTATCACTTCGGGGGAGAGGTGAATCATGGTCCGCGTCCTCTGGAAGCTGACTTTCGCCGCGCCCGTTCTCCTATTGGCGCTCACGCTCGGATCCTACTCGGCAGCCGTTGCGGGCGGCTCTACGAATACCAATTGTACGCCGAGTAATATGCAGAAATTGGCGAATGCGTTGCCCTACCCGGTTAGTATAGTTGCCGTCTCGCCTACCGTCGTCACCGGCACCACGATCGCGTTTTGCGATGTCTTTGGAAAGATTACGAC
>JBOHWM010000054.1:0-2990 GCA_050736555.1 Binataceae bacterium (SeqCode) | reverse complement strand
ATCTACTTCCGCGCGGTTGGTTGTCGCGCACTCGGACGAACCCGTGGTGGTCGGTTACGATGGTGGCGACGATGGCGAGCCCCAGTCCGGTGCCGCCTTTTTTCGTCGAAAAGTACGGCTCGAAAATGCGCGCGCGTAGCCGCGGTTCGATTCCCGGCCCGTTGTCGCCTACCTCGAGCGTGACCACTCCACTGCGCAGGTCGACACCGCTGCGTACCATTATTCGCGGGCGCTCGCCGTCGCGGTTGGCCGCCACGGCGGCCGCCACGGCGTTATCCAGCAAGTTGACAATCGCGCGTTTCAGCGCCTCGCGATCGATCGCGATAGCCGGCAGCGCCGGACTTAGATCAAGTGAAAAGTCGGCTTCGGGATGAGCCGCGCGGAAATTGTTGACGGTCTCCTCGGCCAGCGGATTGAGATCGCCGGGCACCGGATTAAGCTGCGGCATCCGCGCGAAGGCCGAGAACTCGTTGACCAGGCGCTTTAGGTCCTCGACTTCGCCGATAATCGTGTGAGTGCATTCCTCGATCAAGTGAGAGTCGCTGCCGAAATGCGCCATCTGGCGCTGGATACGCTCGGCGGAGAGCTGAATGGGCGTCAGAGGATTTTTGATTTCATGCGCGATGCGGCGTGCGACCTCGCGCCACGCCTCCATCCGTTCGACCTTGGCGATCTGACTGACGTCTTCGAGAAACAGCACCGTGCCAAGGTCTCCGCCAGTTTCGTCGCCCAGCGGACTCGCGGTCATCATCAGTTCAATAGGCGCGCCGGCAATTTCGAACTTAAACGACGAGCGCGCTTCTTGCGGACGCGGTCCCGCGAATAACTCATCGAGGGTGGGCGCGAGCGCCACCAAAGCTTCGGCATAACGGCGTCCGAGGACGTTGGCCGCGCGCAAGCCCAGCATCCGCTCGGCGCACGGATTAATCGCGGTGACCACGCCCTCCGCGTCGAGCCCCACCACCCCCGCCGAGACGTTGCGTAGCAAAGTTTCGGTGTAGCGGCGCCGCCGTTCCAGTTCCGCGCGCGAGGCGCGCAGGTCCGCCGTCATATGGTTGAACGATTCCACCAAGTGGCCGATTTCGTCGTCGCCCACCGGTGCGATTTCGTAGCTCAGATTGCCGCCCGCGATCGCCTGGGTGCCGAGCGCAAGCTGTCTTATCGGGCCAGTAATGCCGCGCGCGAGATACATTCCGAACCAACTCGCGAGCAACACCACCGCCAGTCCAATCAGTACCAGCGCGACGATGTAGCTATGCATGATCGGCTGGCGCAAAATGCGCAGTTGGAAATATTCCTCAAAGGTGTGGGAAATACCGGCGGCGCTGGCCGCGAGGCTGCGCGGCAGATAATAGTCAACGACGATCGCGCCTGCCACGTGGTCCGAGTTCAGCGAAGTGTAGATAGGCGCCGAACCACGGATCACGTCGGATGTGCCAAAACGGTCAGTGCGCGTCGCGGCGTGGCCGGACAAGGTTTGAGCGAGCAATGGGGAATCTGGCGCAACGCCGATTCCGGTCGGCGTGCGCGGACTCAGCACGATCAGCAGCACGCTTCGATTGGACGAAAACACCTCGATGGTGCCGAGGTTGTATTCCTGCTGCGCTTTGACCAGGTAACGATGCAGATGGGCGCGATTAGCGGGCGCCAGCAGGTCCTTCTGCCCTACCCGCTCCGCCAGCACACGTGCGAAATGAGCCGCGTTGTTGGCCGAATTAAGATAATAGACCTTGGCGATTTCAAGTGAATCATCGAGTACCTGTTCGTACTCGGGATTGAACCAACTATCGATATCGGCGTGCAGGAAGGTGCCGGCCACATATAGCAGGAAGGCGCTTGGCACCAGCGCCACCGCAATAAAGCCGAAGACCAGGCGCACTTGCAGTTTCGATCCAATAAGCCCGCGCCGTCGCTCGAAAATCGCTTTGGCGAGATTTCGCCCGACCAGCAACAGCATCAGGCCGAGCAGCAGGAAACTGAGGTCGAAGAGCAGAATTACGACAAGATTCGAGATCAGCGAGGTGTGCGAGGTCAGCGGCGGCAACTCGGTCTGTGCGAGCACGAACGCGACCAGCGTGATCGAGGCAATTCCAACCGCGATCAACTCGCGCCGCCGCCGTTTGCTTTCGCTTGTGCGAAACGTCAAATCACGGGCTTCTTCAGCCACGCTCAACGCCTCAGCATCGCGATCACCAGCGAAATCACCACGCTAATCACGATCGCAGTCGTTATCGGAAAATAGAAGCTGAAATTGCCGCGACGAATGTAGATATCCCCCGGCAAGCGTCCGAGCTTATCGATGACCGGAAACGAACCGGCGCTCCACAGCACGAAGCCCACCACCACTATCAACAGCCCGAACACAATCAGCACCTTACCCAATGAAACCATCGGCGCCATTCAGTCCGGGATTATATACGTCTTGGCGGCCTGCCGCCCGCTATCTTCAAGAGGCGCAATTGCGCTGCGATCAACCACATCCAGCCCCGGCAGGTGGATGCGACTCAGTTAGGCTGGCGCATGCGCGTGCGACTTGGCCGCCTCGCGCACCTCTTTGACCTCCTTGATGATTTTTTCCGCAATTGGCGCCGGTACCTCATCATAATGCGAGAAGCGCGCTTCGAAGGAACCACGCCCCGACGTGATTGACCGCAGGTCGGGCGCATACTTCAGAATCTCACCCATCGGCACCAGCGCCTTGATAATCTGGCCGTGCCCCTTGGTCTCCATACCCAACACGCGGCCGCGCCGTGAATTCAAATCGCCGATAACATCGCCCATGCATTCGTCGGGTGAACTGACCTCGACCGCCATAATCGGTTCGAGCAAGACCGGCCGGGCCTTTTCGAGCGCATTCTTGAAGCCCATCGAGGCGGCGATCTGAAACGCCATATCCGAGGAGTCAACCTCGTGGAAGCTGCCTTCGAACACGCTCACTTTCACGTCGACCATCGGAAAACCGGCCAGGTGCCCTTCGGTCAGCGTATTGC
>JBOHWM010000053.1:0-1584 GCA_050736555.1 Binataceae bacterium (SeqCode) | reverse complement strand
AACCATCACCGAACACCTGGGCGACGCTTACATAAAGACCGGTCAGGCGCGTGATGCCCGCCATGAGTATCAGGATGCGCTGAAAAAGGCCCAGGAGCCGGCCCAGGTCGCGCGCCTGAAGAGCAAGATCGCGGCGCTGACCAGTGGCGAACAGCACGCCTTGCATTAGGCTCGCCCGCCTCGCGTCACTACGCGTTCTGATTGCGCTCGTGGCCGGAGCATGGACGCTGGCGGGTTGCGCCACCCAGCCAATCATCAACGTCAGCGAAGCGCGCGAGGTCGAACTTTCGGGTAGCCTGAGCGATCGCGGCCGCGACCTTGAATCGTTGCAGACCGTTGCCATCATGGATTACCGGAATGGCGGCCGCCATCTGAAGGCGCGCGAGCAACTCATCGTGCGGCGCCCGGCCAGTATCCGCGTTGAAGCGATGTCTCCGCTGGGAGTGGCCTTGGTGGTGGCCGCTGACGCGGGGCAAATCGCAATTTTCAATCCGTCACGCAACACGCTAATGCGCGGGCCCGCCAACGCCGCGACCCTCGAACGTTTTACCCGTATCCCGATGGCACCGGAGGAGGCGGTGCGCTTATTGATGGCGCTGTCGCCCGATACCGGGATGCTGTCCTTCCCACCAGCGTCCATCAGCACCGAAAAAAACACCGGGATCACCATTCTCACCTATAATCGGCCCCTCGGCCTGACCGACGAACTGGGCTTTCTTAACCGCCGTTTGGTGCTGGTGCGCGAACTGGCGCGTGACGGCGCGACTGTCTACGAAGTACACTACAGCGATTACAAGAACATTGGCGCGGTGGATTTTCCTTACACTGTAACCGCCGAATTTCCAGCCAGCGCCGTCAGCATCACCTTTCATTATGAGCGTCCCATCGTCGACGGGCGGATTCCCGACTCCGCTTTCGTACTTTCGCCCGGCCCCTCGACCAAGCAGATAAATCTGGGCACGCGCGGCGCCGATGCGCACGGGAGTTAGACCCGATGCGCTGCTTGCGCATCATCACTGTCGCGGCACTGGCAGTCGCGGCCGTGATTGCCAGCGGATGCCGGGTGCAGCGGGGGGCGCATAACCATGCGCAGGCGCAAATCCTCTACGATTCGACCACCAGCGATCCTCGCACCTTCAATCCGGTGCTGGTGACTGACGCGGCTTCGGGTGAGGCCGTTGATAATCTTTTCGACGGCTTGGTGCGGATCAATCCTCGAACCACCTTGCCTGAACCCGCGCTTGCCAAAAGCTGGGAGATTAGCGAAGGCGGCAAGAGGATCACGTTTCATTTACGCCATGACGTGAAATGGTCCGACGGAAAGCCTTTCCTCGCCCACGACGTGGTGTTCACGCTGCACGTGATTTACGACCCGCACGTGCCCAATATCGAGCAGCCCGGCTTGATGGTTGATGGGAAACCGATTCAGCTATCAGCACCGGATGATTACACCGTGGTGATGAACCTGCCACGGCCATTCGCGCCGCTGCTTTATGCGATTGGATTTCCAATCATTCCCGCGCACATTCTCGCACCCGCGCTCAAAGCCGGCGATTTCAACCATATGTGGGCGATCAATACGCC
>JBOHWM010000052.1:0-6597 GCA_050736555.1 Binataceae bacterium (SeqCode) | reverse complement strand
CATCGCCATCGCAACACGATGAAATGGCTTGAACGCTGCCGTCAGCGTGGCTTGCCGGTTTATGGCCAGGGTGTCACGACCGACGCCGGTCTGAGCTTCACTTACGAAGACTGGAACCTCTTCGATGATTCCGATGCCTGGCGCGAGGCGACCACTGGTACTCTGGCGGAACGGAAGGAAAAGCTCGGTGATCCACGCCGCCGCGAAGCGCTGAAGAACCAGATGCCGCGTGAGAGCCTGATCACCAGTTATTTCGACGAAATCATCATCACGGATTGCGTCAAGCCGGAGAACAAGCGGTTTGAAGGGCTGACCCTGCGCAAAGCGGCGGCGCAGACCAGCAAACATCCGGTTGACGTGATGCTTGATCTGGCGGTGGACGAAGACCTCAAGACCGAATTCTTTGCGCCGGCGATCAACCAGAATATGGAGTTGATGAAGGAGTTAATCCAGTATCCGTACATCGCTTTCGGCGTTAGCGACGGCGGTGCGCATACGAAGTTCCTGACGGCGGGACGATATCCGACTGAAGGGATTATCAAGTATTGCCGCGAATATCAGTGGCTATCGCTCGAGGATATCCACTGGCGGCTGAGCGCGTTGCCCGCTTTCTGCGCCGGCTTCAAGGATCGTGGCTTCCTGCGCGAGGGTGCGCCGGCCGACATCGTGGTGTACGATCTCAACAAATTGAATGTGTTACCGATCGAAATCTTGCACGACTTGCCGGGCGACGAATGGCGCCGCGTCCAGCGTGCCGAAGGGTACAAGTGGACCATCGTGAACGGCCAGGTGACCTTCGAGGACGATCGCTGCACCGGTGCGACTCCGGGACGCCTGCTGCGTCACGGTGTTGGTGCTTAAGTAACAGCGGATTTGCCGTAGAAGGCGCCGGAGGAAACTCCGGCGCCTTTTTGTATGGGGCGGCGCGGATAGCGGGCTCGCGGCAATGCCAGGATTCCATATACAATGCGGGCAGTCCGGCGACATGTTGGCGTGTGATTGGCGCGAATTGGCGTAAACGAGACGAGCAAGCGTGGCCGCGAGCGATTTATTCGTCATTCGATGTGTCGCGCAAATACGACTGGCATTGCTTGGCTTACTGGATTGGGTGGACCGATTGTGTGAGGAGCTGCCGTGGTGCGAGCGACAAAAGCTTGGTCCGCGCGGAGAGCGGATCGCCGCGCGTCATCTCAGCCGTCGCGGATACCGTATTGTGGCGCGTAATTTCCGCGCCGCGGACGGGGAAATCGATCTGGTCGCGATGGACAACGGAACCCTCGTATTCATCGAGGTTAAAACACGCAGCGGGACCGCCGCGGGCCTACCGCAGGAGGCCGTCGATCTTCGCAAACAGGCGCGGATTCGCCGCGCCGCGGCGGTTTTCGCCAGCCGCAATCGCGCGGGCGGACGCTCTATGCGCTTCGACGTGATCGCCATCATCGGTGTTGGACGCCGCCGCTCGCTCGAGCTTTTGAAGGATGCGTTCTGAATGCTCGATATCAGATTGATTCGTGAGCGTCCCGAATTCGTCAAGGCCGAACTGGCCAAGGCGGGCGTACATGGTGACGAAGTCGAACGCGTGCTCGCGCGGGACGCCGAACGCCGCCGCTTACAACATGAGCTTGACGAGATGCGGGCGCGGCGCACTCGCGAGTCGAAAGAATTGGGCAAGATGGCGCCCGAGGATCGTGAGGCGCGCCGTGCCGAAATGCGTGAGCTTGGCGACAAAATCGCGGCGGGTGAGGGCAGTCTCAGCGAGCTTGAAGAACGCCTGAGTGAGTTGATGCTCGGGTTGCGGAACCTGCCACGTCCATACGTACCGGTCGGTGCCGGGGAGCCAGACAATCGCCTCGTGCGTGGCGAGGGAGAACCGCGCAGCTTCGATTTCAAACCGCTGCCGCATTGGGAATTGGGCGAGCGGCTCGGCATCATCGATTTCGATCGCGGCGTTAAGCTCGCGGGCACGCGCTTCTACGTGCTGCGAGGCTTGGGCGCCCGGCTTGAACGCGCCCTGGTCTCATGGATGCTCGATGTGAAAACACGCGAGCAGGGCTACCTGGAAATCGCGCCACCTCTGATGGTAACGACCGTGACCGCGACCAGCACCGGCCATCTGCCCAAGAATGCCGACACCATGTATCGCGACGCCGAAGAAGATTATTGGTTTATTCCGACGGCCGAGGTGCCGCTGACCAGTATGTATCGGGATGAGATCCTGGAGCTGGAACGGCTGCCGATTTACCTTGCGGCCTATACACCGTGCTTTCGGCGGGAAAAGATGTCGGCCGGGCGTGATGTGCGTGGTATCAAGCGCGGCCATCAGTTCGACAAAGTCGAAATGGTCAAACTGGTGCGGCCGGAAACCTCCGATGAGGAACTGGAAAAACTGGTCGAAGACGCCGGCGAAATTTGCCGCCGTTTGGAAATCCCGTTCCGCGTCGTGCAACTTTGTACCGCCGAGCTTAGCTTTGCCAGCGCCGCGACGTATGACCTTGAGATGTGGGCGCCGGGATGCGGCGAATGGCTGGAGGTCAGTTCATGCTCGAACTGCACCGACTTCCAGATGCGTCGCGCCAATATCCGTTATCGCCCACAGAAGGGAGGCAAAACCGAGTTTGTCCACGCCCTGAACGGTTCCGGCCTCGGATTGCCACGGACATTAATCGCCGTGCTGGAAAATTATCAGCAGGCGGATGGCAGCGTGGTGGTGCCCGCAGTGCTGCGGCCTTATATGGGTGGCGCCGAAGTAATCAGGACTGCTTGAAGATGGGTCCTGGCGGATCATCGGTTATACCGAAAAATACAAAATAGTCTTTTTTTCTCTCGAAACGTGACTGTGAGCGCAACGATGTCTTTTCGCCTGGGTTCTTTTCATTATCCATTTCCGCTGTTGTAACGCTCACGTAACAATCCACCCCTATATTTTGTCGTGGATGGAAGTGCGGGGCGGAACTCCGCCCTGTGCGAAACTGTTGACGCGATTCAAGTTTGGCGGAATTGGCTGACACGGTGCGTGAACGAGTACCGGTGGCACGCTATGCGGGCTACCGGCGCGGCTTTCACGTGCGCGGGATCGGTGACCGCGTTTTCAACCTGGTGACGTTGGCGCTGGCACTGATCATTCTGGCGCTGCTGTTCGCAATCACAATCGAATTAATCACCCGTTCAAGGCCTTCGATCCAGGCTTTCGGCTGGCACTTCCTGATTAGCAGCGACTGGAACCCGGCCACGGATCAATACGGCGCGCTGCCGTTCATATTTGGCACCGCGGTCTCATCCGCGCTGGCTCTGCTGATTGCCGTTCCGCTCAGCCTCGGGGTGGCTTTATGCCTGAGCGAGATGGCGCCGGATTGGCTGTCGCACAAGCTGGGCTTTCTGGTTGAGTTGCTGGCGGCGATTCCGAGCGTCGTCTATGGCCTGTGGGGAATCTTTGTCCTAGGTCCATGGCTGCGCGATTACCTTGATCCGGTATTGGGCAAGTACCTGGGGTTCCTGCCGTTGTTCCAGGGACCGCACGTTTCGGTCAGCATGCTGACCGCCGGGGTGGTACTGGCCATCATGATTCTGCCCTATATCGCGTCGGTCAGCACTGACGTTTTCCGGGTGGTGCCACGCAGTCAGCGCGAAGCCGCCTTCGCGTTGGGAGCGACGCGCTGGGAGATGGTGCGAATGGCGGTGCTGCCGTTTGGCACCTCGGGGATTATCGGTGCGATTATCCTGGGTCTCGGGCGCGCGCTCGGTGAGACCATCGCGGTGGCGATGGTGATTGGCAATCGGAGCGTGATTTCCGCTTCGCTGTTCATGCCTTCAGCTACGCTCGCGAGCGTGATCGCCAATGAATTTGCCGAAGCGATGAGCGATCTGAACGTGGCTTCGCTTATCGAATTAGGCCTGGTGCTGCTAGTTCTCGGGTTAATTTTGAACGTGCTGGCGCGCGTGCTGGTGCTGGGCGTGACCCAGGGGCGTTTTGGCGAAGGGGAATAGGGTGGCGCTGTCCGAAAGCCCGGCGCGGTATCGCTGGCGCAAGCTCAAGAACGACTTCATGTCGGGCTTGACCGTGCTGGCAACCCTGATTGCGTTATTGCCGCTCTTCCTTGTATTCGGCTATCTGCTGACCAAGGGTGCGGCCAGCGTTAATTGGGCCTTTCTGACGGCATTACCCGCGCCGGTCGGACAAATTGGCGGCGGCATGGCCAACGCAATCGTGGGGACGCTGGAATTGATTGGCCTGGCAGCGGTCATCGGTATTCCGATCGGAGTCGGCGCCGGACTTTACCTGGCGGAAAATCGTGGCGGGCAGTTTTCTTCGGTGGTGCGCTTTGCCGCCGACGTGATGATGGGAATACCGTCGATTGTCATCGGCATTTTCGTATACGCCATCGTAGTGCGCCCGATGCATACCTTTTCGGTACTGGCCGGCGCCATGGCGCTCGCCATCATCATGATCCCGTTAGTTACGCGCACCACGGAAGAAATGGTGATGCTGGTGCCGCACGAATTGCGTGAAGCGGCACTGGCACTGGGCGTGCCGCGCTGGCGAACGACACTCGCGATCGTGGCGCGGACCGCGATGAGCGGTATCGCGACCGGCATCATCCTGGCCGTCGCGCGCATCGCGGGCGAAACCGCGCCGTTGCTCTTCACGGCATTTGGCAATCAGTTCTGGTCTACTTCGTTGACCCAGCCAATTTCGTCCTTAACCGTCCAGGTTTACAACTACGCGATCTCGCCGTTCCACGATTGGCAGCGCCAGGCGTGGGCCGGCGCGCTCGTCTTGACAGCCATCGTATTGGTGTTGGAACTGGGCGTAAGATGGGTCACAAGGGGTAACGCCAAGGTGGCCAGATAGGCAATGCCGGACAAGCTCATCACGTGCCATCTCAATGCGTATTTTAGCAAGCTGCGTGCGCTCAAGGATATCAGTGTCGCGTTCGCGGCCAATCGCGTGACCGCCATCATTGGCCCTTCCGGATGCGGCAAATCGACCTTGGTGCGATGCCTCAATCGCATGCATGAAGTTGTGCCCGGCGCGCGCGCCGAGGGCGAGGTACTGCTCGACGGCGAAGATATCTACGCCGCGGACGTCGATCCGGTGCGCGTCCGGCGGCGGATCGGGATGGTATTCCAGAAGCCAACGCCGTTTCCCACGATGTCGATAGAAGACAATGTCGCGGCTGGTCTGAAGCTCAACGGAGTTTCCTTGTCGCGCGCCGAGCACGATAGTGTGGTCGAGCGTAGTCTGCGTCAAGCGGCGTTATGGGACGAAGTCAAAGACCGCTTGCGGCGGCCGGGCGCCAGTCTATCCGGCGGCCAGCAACAGCGGCTATGCGTCGCGCGCGCGCTCGCGGTCGAACCTGAAGTCCTGCTGATGGACGAACCATGTTCGGCGCTTGATCCAATTTCCACCGCGCGCATCGAGGAGTTGCTGCTGGAACTCAAGGAGAATTACACCATCGTAATCGTGACGCATAACATGCAGCAGGCGGCGCGCACCTCCGATTCAACCGCCTTCATGTATGCCGGAGATCTGATCGAGTTCGGCGAGACCAGGCAAATCTTTACTAATCCGATCCGGCGCGAGACCGAGGATTACATCACCGGGCGTTTTGGTTAGAGGCCCGCGGAGGCAGCTATGGACAACTCCCAGCCGCAGCACACCAATCGTCAGTACGAGGAGGATTTGCGCGGCTTGCGCGCGGCTTTGCTCAAAATGGGTGGCTTGGTGGAAAGCCAAATTGCCGAGGCGGTGGCGTCGCTGGTCGATCGCAACACCGAGCAGGCCCGCACGATTATCGCGCGCGACGCCGAGGTCAATCGGATGGATATCGAAAGTGACGAGCGCTGTATTCGCCTGCTGGCGCTCCATCAGCCGGCCGCCAGCGATCTGCGCTTTATCACTACCGGCCTCAAGATTACGACCGACCTCGAGCGCATCGGCGACAACGCCGTCAACATCTGCGAGCGCGTGCTCGAACTCAACGAAGAGCCGCAGCTCAAACCCTACCTCGACCTGCCGCGGATGGCCGAGGCGGCGCAGTCGATGCTTAATGACAGCCTCGACGCGTTCCTGCGCGACGACGCCGGGCTGGCCGAGGAAGTGATCGCGCGCGATGACGAGGTCGATCAACTCAACTACCAGATTTTTCGCGAGCTGTTGAGCTACATGGCCGAGGAACCGCGCACGATTTCCCGCGCCACCCGGGTTTTGTTCATCTCCAAGTACCTGGAGCGAATTGCCGACCACGCCACCAATATCGCCGAGATGGTGGTGTTCATGGTCAAGGGTAAGACGATCAAACACATGGACAAGAATAACCGATGACGATGCAAGCGGCGGCGGAGCGGATAGCTGTGGTCGGGCGGGTCCTGGTGGTCGAGGACGAGGAAGACATCCGGGACTTGGTGCGCTTTAACCTCGAACGGGAGGGATTCGCTGTCGATGAAGCCGGCGACGGCAGCGGTGCACTGGAGACGATCGGTCGGCAAATTCCGCAGGCGCTGCTGCTCGATCTGATGCTGCCGGGTATGTCGGGTCTGGAGTTGTGCCGGAGGCTACGCGCCGACGCACGCACCAGTCATCTGGCCATTGTGATGCTA
>JBOHWM010000051.1:0-4398 GCA_050736555.1 Binataceae bacterium (SeqCode) | reverse complement strand
CGCACCGGCTTGCCGTTTTGCGAAAGCCGGGGCGCGTCGTTCTTACCACGTTGGGTCGCGGCCTTGTTCGAGCAGCGGTTGGGATGGCCCGACATGCATTCGGGACAGTAGCCGCAAAAGACTGACAGGCAGGCGATCACATGGTCGCCAGACTTGAGATAGGTCACGTCACGGCCGACCTGCTCGACGATGCCGGCCGCTTCATGACCGAGCACCGCCGGCGCGGGAAACGGATAAAAGCCGTCGACGAAATGCAGGTCACTGTGACATACGCCGCTGGCGACCGTCTTTACCAGCACCTCGCGTTCCCTGGGCTTATCGATCTCAATTTGCTCAATGGTCAAGGGCTGATTCGGCCCATGAAACACGGCGGCTTTCATTTTTGAAACTCCTTTTATTCTGCGATGTCAGACGCGTGGTTGCAGTGTGGGCGCGCGTAAATGGGTCCGGCGCACACGCGCCTCCTGAGGGTGATAGACCATGAGCCCGCCGCCGCTGTCAAGAAAGACAGGCCAGGGAACCTCACCACCAGTCGCCGGTCTTTATTCTCATCCCGAGTCGGCCGCCGCGGAGCAAGGCCGTATTGGGGGATCTACGCGCTGCGATGGTTTTTGGCTTTTCCGAAGAAAAATAATCGCTCCACACGCATTCCTGACTTCGACGGCTTTGTTCTGAACGCAGTTCGCAGACTCGCCCGCTCGCTTTGCTTCGCCTGCGCTGGTGCGCTTTGGAATGACGAATGAGCTTGTGCGGAACTTTACTTGGCCGCGGGCTCACTCGCCGCACGTCAGCGATGGGCGAACTTGTTCTCGCAGTTGTTGCCGAAGGTGAACGAGTAGAGCGAGACGTTGGGCGTCGTCGCGTAGAGCCGGAGCGTATGTTGACCGAAAACCGGACTGTTGACCACGTAATACATGCGCTTGCCGTTCAGCATAATGTAGGTCCGCCCCTGCTGATCGACTTTGACGTCCACGCCCAGCGCATTGGCCGGCAACGGTTTGCCGTCCTGGGTGACATAGAGCGGATGAGGCTTGCCATTATCGGAGCCGGCCACCAGGTAAACCGAGTTGGCCTGGTAATGAAGCGCCACCGAATCATCGAGCGCGTTGGTACTGCCGAGGTGCCGGACGAATTCGGGACCAGCCAGCCAATCGCCGTTGAGCGCGAACTGATCGATCGGCAGGTCCGAGGGCGCGACGTAATGGACCGCCTGGGTACGGTCCTCGCCGCCAGGATTGTCGTTGTTGAGTCCGCGCGCATAACCGAGGTAGGTTTCGGGCGTCGAGCGATGGCATACGCCGCCGAACATATCGGCGAATTCCTGCTTGGGGATCTGGTACTTGGCGGCAGCAAAATTGAGCTTGGGATTGGCTTCCTTCAACAGCTTTTGGATTTCCAGTTCGAAGTCGCCGTAATCACCTTCGCCAATATGCACGGCGGCGATGCGGCCATCCTTGTCGATCAGATAATCGGCGGGCCAGGCCTGATTATGGAACGCGTCCCAGACCTTGTAGCCGTTATCGACCGCGATCGGAAAAGTGAAGCCGAAGCGCTTGACCGCGTCCTTGGCGTTATTGACGTTTTTGGCGAAGGCGAATTCCGGCGTGTGCACGCCGATCACTTCCAGTCCCAACGGATGGTAGAGCGTGTGCCAGCGCCGCAGATAGGGAAACGTGCGGATACAATTGATACAGGTGTAATCCCAGAAATCGATCAGCACCACTTCGCCGCGCAACTTCCGCAGCGTCAACGGCGGTGAATTGAGCCATATCTTGCAGGTGAAATCCGGCGCCGGAATCCGCTCCGCCGGGAGCGCGTAGGCACCGGCGCTGGCGCTAAACAACACGGCCATCAGAACGGCGGCGAGTAGATTGAGGACGGGGCCGGCGTAGTTGGCGGCGCGGCGCGTCACGGCTTTCATACCTGCCATTGAACTGAGCGCGGGCGCGCCCTGTCAAGCCTATCCTTGACTGCCCGCGAGACCGTACTTATTTTGAGTTTGTACGGGTGCAGGCGAGGAGAAGGAGTTTTTATGGCAGGCGAAAATGTAACGCACGTGACGGACGCTAACTTCGAGCAGGAAGTGATGAAATCTCCCACCCCTGTGCTGGTGGACTTCTGGGCTCCGTGGTGTGCGCCATGCCGCGCGATCGCGCCGGTGGTCGAAGAGGTCGCCGGACAGTACTCCGGCCGCCTTAAAGTTGTGAAACTGAACGTCGATGACAATCCGCAGGTCCCGGCGCGTTTTGGCGTGCGCGGAATTCCGAATCTCGTGATTATCAAGGACGGCCAGGTGCGCGAGCAGATCGTGGGCGCGGTTCCCAAGCAGCATCTGGTCAAGGCGGTGGACAACGCGCTGGTCTGAATTCATATGGCAACGCGGGTGAGCGACCCGGACTACTTCGCACTTGAAGAGTCCGGGTTTTTAATTGCCCGCGCCCAATACTCGAGCAGTTCGCCACGTTTGCTCTCGTAAACCTCCTCAAGATGCGGCGGGATGAACCCCAGTAGCGCATGATTATAGGCCACCAGCCGTGGCGCGAGTTGTGAATCGCGCAGCATCCCCGCACGCGGCGGCAATGCCGCCGTGAGCATCACCACCGCCAGTCCCGCCACGACCGCGCCAATCGCCGCGCCGAGCACCACACCGCCCAGGCTATCGAGCCAGCCCAGATGAATCATGCGGCTTAGATTGATGGCGCGCTGGCCGGCAAATTCGACCGCGACCAGGGCCGCCACAAACACCAACAGGTAGCCAAGCACCGCGGCGGTAGTGGCACCGAGCATGAATGACCGCCGCAGCCATGCGCCGAGGCCGAGGTAATAGGACGAGGCGAGGTAAACCGCGATTATCAGCGCGAGAACCGAAGTGAACATCCGCAGCGCGCCGCGGCCCAGTCCGTACAACGCGCCCAGACCGATAAGCGCGATCAGCGCATAATCAAAGCCGTTCATCCCCGCCCCCATCACTGGTGCTCATTATTGCCGCAAATTCATGGCGCTGATAGATCACAAGACGTCAAGAGAACGAACAGTAGTAAGATGTGAGCCCTTTGTGTGGACCGCATAATCATGCCTGACGGCAACATCCGTAACGACGCGGCGGCGGTTCAAGTTGAACTCGATCCGATGACCTGGCTGATGCCGATCATATGTGGACAATGCGCGCGGCGCTTCGAGGTTCCCTATCGCCATTTCGAAGCCGGCGTGGTCTTCCATTGCCGTCATTGCCGGGCCTCGTTCGTGCCCAAAACCACCATGTGCCGCATGGTCAGGGAGGCCTTCGAAAGCTTCCGTGAGGCGCGCATGCGGGCGCGTGAAGCTTCGACCAAAAGCGGCGATCAAGCCGCTTCTCCGCGCCTTGAAGAGCGCGAGTATGGCGCCTTCGTACAGCGAATCGAACGCCTGACCGACACGCGGCCGGGGCTCAGGGCGGCGTGGCGCAAGAGCTAACGCCTACATCGTGGCGCAAGCGTTCGAAGTGTTATGAAATCCGCGATGCGAAACCACACGTTATGGAAATCGATGGCCGGTATGATGGTCGCGCTGGCGCTTGCCGCCGTGATCGTCGCGATGGAATTCGGGGTCTTCAGGCACCTCATCCGCTGACGCATGGTTACATCTCTCCGGCGCTTTCGCGGGGAAGAATAAGAGGAAGTGCGCTTCTTTGGTTCGCCGACTGGCTTCCCTCAGTGCGCGATGGTGTAGCCGCGCGTGGTCAGGCGCTCGCGCACTTCACTGATATGCTCGGCGCTGCGCGTTTCCAATTGTAAGGCGACTCGCGCACTGCCGATCGGAACGCCGCGGCGGGTGCGGTCATGCTCGATCGCGCGCACATTGGCGCCAGTCTCACTGATCAACGCGAGCATCTTTTGCAGTTCACCGGGCCGGTCATGCAGATTGATGGCGAGACTGACCAAGCGCCCGGTCTTGGCCAGACCATACCCGATAATGCGGTCGAGCAAATTGATATCAATATTGCCGCCGCTGACACAGATGACGACGCGCTTGCCACGCAAGGCGGATTTGATTTTTAGCGCGCCGGCAAGCGCTGCCGCGCCTGCGCCTTCCGCCAAGAGTTTCATCCGCTCGAGCATCAGCAATACCGCCTCGCCAATTTCAAAATCATCGACGGTGACGACGCGGCGCACGTGCGCTTTTATCAAATCAAAGGGCAGCCGTCCGATGCGGCCCGTGGCGAGACCGTCGGCAATGGTATCCACCGGCCGCCCGATCGTGACCGGCGCGCCGGCCGCGATGCTGGCGCCTAGTTGTGCCGATCCCGCCGCCTCGACCGCAATTATTTCCGCCGCCGGCAGGCGCGCTTTCATCGCGAACGCGATGCCGGCGAGGAGTCCGCCGCCGCCCACCGGCACCAGTACGACGTCGGGCGTGAGT
>JBOHWM010000050.1:0-16795 GCA_050736555.1 Binataceae bacterium (SeqCode) | reverse complement strand
GATGTGCGCGTTGCCCAGCCGAGCGTGTCGCGCTTTTTGCGGCTGGTCAGATGTCGTTTCTGATTTTCCCTGACCGTCTTTATCTGGCTATGCCAGCTTGATCATGTCAGCAGTCCCGTAAGTATATATTTTATTGCTCAATTCCTGACGGATTTGATAATCGTTTGAATATCCGCGGAGGCGGCGGGTGAAATAGCAACTTGCACGCGGCATGCCGCGGCACTTCGATCGGTGAATGCGAATCATGGTATGACGATGCGAATTCGAGGGATGCGGGAGCCGGCGGCGCGTGACTGGGTTCAGCCTGGACCGGAAGTCGCCGCGCGCATGCCATTGGAGAAGGAACCGGAGTCGGGCACCGTTGCCAGCTATGTGATGGGGCGTGGTGCGCGCCGTGCCTGGGACGCAATTAACCGGCAACTGGGCGAAGCACGTGGCGCCGTGTTCTGGATCGCCGGAAACGCCGGTTGCGGCAAAACGCATTTCCTCAATTACGCCGCCGCGCTCGGCCGCCGCGCCGGTTCGATGAACGCGGAACCCGCGCGCGACTTGATCATCGTACTTGACGCCGACGGCGTGAAGCCGGGGCAACTGGGGCGCCGGCTGCTCGAAGCATTCATGCTTGCGTTGGCGAGCGAGAGCCATGCGCCGAGCCTGTGGCGTGAGTTGGGCGGCGTTGACGCGATTGGACTCGCGCTTGAACAGGCCCGGCGTCAGGGTGTGCGTTCGCTCACCATCATGGTTGACTTCGGTCTAAGCGATGTGCGGCCGGCATTCGATTTCCTTTACGGACTTTGCGCACTGGTGCGAAGCGTCAAGGGAGTGCGCCTGACGATGTTGGTGGCGGGCCGTGGTGTGGCTCCGCCCGATGTGGCCAGCTTTGAAGTGGCGCCCTGCGATGAACACGAGCGCCTGGCGGCGATGATCGGTCGCGCGCGGCAATTGCGCGAACCGCCTCCGCAATTCGTTCGCGAGGCCTATCGCGGATCGGAGATTGGCGAGTTCGAAGCCGAGGAACTGTTTCCGTTTCACCCTGAAACCGTGAACTTGATCCATTTGCTAGCAGCCGAAACGGACCTGATCGCCGCTATGGCGATGCTGGCGCGCGAAAGTATCGTCGCGTGGAAGAACGGCGACAGGCGCCGTCTTATTTTTCCTGCGGACTTGATGGGCACTGCGCAATCTCATGCGCGAGTGGACGCTCGCCTGGGTGACGCCGGGCGCGCCGCGCTGAAAGCCGCGCATGCCGCCGCGAACCTGATGGGCACCGGCGAGCGGGAGGCTGCGCGTCAAATCGTCGATACACTCGTGTTGCGCCAGGTTGCGGGTGAAAAGGCGTTTTTGACGTTGGATGAAATGACGAAGATCATACCCGCGCTGCATTCCACCGAAACGCCGGTGATGCTCGAGCCGTTGTTGGCTGGACTTGCCGCCGCCGCGGGCGGAGCGGTGACTTACGAACGGAAATCGCGTAATGCGCGTTTCGATGTGCGCGGAGGGATTGCTCCCGAACTGGCGCTCTTCAATGCGGCGCTGCCTCTGCTGCGTCATTTCGACCACTCCATGATGGAGGTGAGCGAAACGTCGGAACTTGAAGCGGGCCGCAAGCGTATGCGCGACAAAATGGCGAATGCGCTCGAAACCGCATGTCGTGAGCGCGAGGCGCTTGCCAGTGCGATGACAGAGTCCAATGCGCGTTTAACCGAGGAGCAGGAGCAGGCCTTTGCGGATTACGTCGCGCTCGCCGAAGCCGGTCCGGATAGCTTGATCGAGCTTGCACAAGAGCAACCCCTACACGATCACGCGCTTAAAATCCTAGCCGGGTACGAGACACTTTCCGCGCTGGCCGAATTGATGCCGCGGGTGCGCGAGATGCGCGATTTTCTTCACGCCACCAGGTTGCTGGAATCTCCCGGCGAGAGCACGGGTGCCGATGCGGTGAGCGAGCTTGTGGTTACGAGCAAGGTGCTGCTCGTCGAGTTGGATCCGGCGAATCTTGCGGCTTCCTCACGCAAATTCGAATCAATCGAAGCGAAATTCGACGAGTTCAAGGCGCGCTATATACGCCGTTACCGTTCGGCCCATGAACTGTGGCGCGCCGAGCTTGAAAGCCTGAACGCGGCGGCAGACGACTTGCGCCGTCATCTCGAAGCCTTGCGGCGGCTCAATATGATTGCGGCCCTGGGAGCGCCAGAAGGGCTCGATCTGTTCGTCCAGATGGAGGCGTTGGAGGCGCGTCTGATTCGATGCGACGCGGACGTGTGCTCCGAAAGCGGGCCGCGCTGTCCGCGCTGTAATTTCGTGCTCTGGTCGGTCTCACCACGCCAGATACTGGCCAAAATGACGGAGCAGGCGTGCCAGCCGCTACGCGCCAAGCTCGCCGCATTGTCGCAAAGCACGATCACGCGGCTCATTCGTGAACATGATTACACTCATCGGCTCGAAGGGTTTCTCAAGATAACCCAAGCCGCTCAGACGGAGGCGCTGGTACGCGTGTTGGACGATAATCTGGCGCGTTATCTGGGCCGGCTGCTGGATGAAAACGTGTCGGCGGGCCGTACCGGTAACGGCGTGGTGCGTCGGCTCGGGCCCTCACGTTTGCAGCGCGGCCGCTCGAAAATAGGCAACCACCGCGAGCGAGTAGTCAAAGTCGAGCCGCAAGACGACAATTAGTCGCACGGCATTCCATGCCGCCGGCCGGAAGAGCGTTCGCGTTGCTTGGAATCCTTTGCACCAGCCGTTGACAGGGAATGTCTTACTGGCGTGCCTTGAGCGTTGCGCGTGTACGCTGAGGACCGGGCGGAAACGGCCGTCCTTTGCGCGGTCGTATCGGCCAGTTGATACGGTCGGCCAGAGCGAAACAGCCATCGCGGATAATCTCGAGCAGCCATAGCAAACCTAAGCCCGCCACAATCAATATTCCCTGAATTATTTCCCAGACATATTGAGCCCTCGTGAATTGTTCGACGATTAAGGGCTGCTCATCATTCTGCATTTCTTGCGGTTGCGCCATCACAATACACACTAAAGCTGGCGTGCCGATGGCGCAAGCTGCCGCTATCGCCCCGATGGGTATGTAAACGGGTGGTTCTGAAATGATTACTTCTCCGTCATGTATTCGCTTTCATTTCGCTCGTTAGTAATTTTTCAATCGGGTTCACTTATCCACTGTAAATACTTGACTATGGTGGGGCGCGGTGGGAGATTGTGGGCGAAGCGCGTGGAACACAAAGGAGAGTCGCGGTGTTTAGCGGTCGTTTCGACCACTCTATCGACGATAAGGGCCGCGTAAGTTTACCGGCCACTATCCGCGACCTTATTCAGCGTGAAGGCCAAGGTAAAGTTTATATTACAAATCAATTGAAGGACGGCGAGAACAAATGCCTGGATTTGTTTTTGCCGAGGGATTGGCAGGCCGTTCTATCCAGGTTTGGCGAAATGCCGCGTACGCGACTGTTGGAGAGATTTGAAATGCTCTATGTCGGCGGCGCGCACGAAGTACCAGTCGACAAGCAGGGGCGCGTGTTGATTCCACAGCGTCTGCGCGACTTTGCCTCATTAAGCAAAGATATAACTTTCCAAGGGATGCGTGATCGTTTCGAAGTATGGGATCGCGGCAAGCTTGAATATCTGATCGATGAGATTGCGGAAGAACTGAAGAACCCGGAGACGCGGGAGAAGATCGGATTTTATTAGCGGTGTCCCATGAGCTTGGGGGAGGACAAGGACTCAAGCGCGGCGAGCCGCCAACATGTGGCGGTGATGGTGGAGGAGGTGGTGGGGCTCGTCCGCGCTTCACATCCGTTGACGGTGGTCGATGCGACCGTGGGCATGGGCGGCCATGCGGTGGCATTGCTGGAAGCAACCGACGCTCACCTGCTCGGGTTGGATCGTGACGAAGGTGTGTTAGGGACGGCTGCGGCGCGGCTGCGGCGGTATGGCGACCGCGTTACGCTTCGGCATGCGGATTTTCGCAATCTCGACGCCGTACTCGATCAGTGCGGGATGCCCTGCGTCGGCGCCATCGTGGTCGACCTCGGGATGAGCACCTTCGCGCTCGACGACCCGGAGCGTGGGTTCAGCTTCAGGCTCGATGGTCCGCTGGATATGCGGATGGACCGCGAGCAGCCCCTGCGGGCGTACGACCTCGTCAATGAGGAGACCGAACCCGCGCTCGCACGCATCATTTATCAATGGGGCGAGGAGCGTGCCTCGCGCCGTATCGCACGAGCGATCGTTGAGGCGCGGCGGCGGCGTCCGATCGAGACCACCGGTCAACTTTGTTCAATTATCGAGAGCGTGATGGGCGGTCGCCGCCAGCGCGGCATCCATCCCGCCACGCGCACGTTTCAAGCGCTGCGCATCGCGGTTAATCGCGAACTTGACAGCCTGACCGCCTTGCTTAAAAGCGGACCCGCGCGGCTTGCTACCGGCGGACGCATGGTGGTGTTGGCGTACCACTCGCTGGAAGACCGGGCAGTCAAGGAGCGCTTCCGGGAGTTGGCGCACGATGGCAATTTTGCCGCCGTGACCGGCAAGGTGATGCGGCCTGGCACCGATGAGGTCGCACGCAATCCGCGCGCGCGCAGTGCGCGGCTGCGTTGCATCGAGCGGAGGCGCGCTTGAGCCGCCGGGCTAAACCGGCGCGCCCGCCGTCGAGGCTGGTGTCCGCGCTGATCGGCCTGGCGGTCATTGTGGCTGGTTTTGGCACGCTGATGACCCGGCTTGAGGTCACCCAGGAAGGTTATCGTCTATCGACCCTGCGCGTGGAGTTGCGCAAGCTCGAAGATGAGAATCAGCGGCTCAAGCTGCAAGCGGCGGAACTTGACGCGCATCAGCGCCTGCGCGCACTGGCGGCGAAATACGGCATGCAGCCACCCGCGCCCGGCCATGTGGTGATGTTGCCGTGAATCCTTATTTCCAAAAGCGCCGCACCCGTATTGGCGCGCTGACTTTGGGGCTGGCGGCGTTATTTACACTAGCCGCGATCAGGCTGGTGCTGATCGTTACGATTGACGGCCCGCGGCTTAGTTCACTGGCTCGCAGTGAGCATACGGGCGAAATCACGTTGGCGGCGGTGCGTGGCCCGATTGTCGATCGGAATGGCCAGCCATTGGCGCTTTCGGCGGAAACCAAATCGGTCTTCGCCCGCCCTCGACAACTACTTGAGAGCAGCACACGCGCGGAGCGGCGACGGCTGGCGGCAACGCTCGGCTTTACTCCGCGAGAACTCGAACATCGGCTGCATCACAATGCTCCATTCGTATGGTTGCGGCGTCATGTGCCGCCGTCACAGGCGCATGCGGCCGAACTGCTCGGGCTGGACGGTATCGGCAGCGTGAGTGAGTACAAGAGGTTTTACCCGGAGAGCAACCTGGCCGCTTCGGTGGTGGGGCTGGCGGGGACGGATGGCCAGGGGCTCTCCGGGCTGGAATTGCAATATGACCATCTGATCCGCGGCCAGCCGGTGGTGCTCACCTTTTATCATGACGCCCTAGGGCATCCGATTTTTGACACGCCGATGGCGCTCAAGAGTCCCGAGCCGGGTGCCAAGCTCGAACTGACCATTGATTCAACGATTCAAGCCAGCGCGGAAAACTATCTAGCCACCGAAGTGGAGAAGAGTGGCGCTCGGCGTGGCAGCGTGGTGGTGCTGGAGCCGTTCACCGGAGAGGTGCTGGCACTTGCCAACGTCAGCGTCGGTCATTTGGTCAATGAGCGGCTGCACGATACCGCGGTGCAGGACGCCATTGAACCCGGTTCGACGATGAAGGGTATTCTGGGCGCGCTCGCCCTGCGCGACCATGTCATCAACACCCGGCGCGAGATTTATTGCGAGCAGGGCGTTTGGCACGTGGGGGGGCGCGCGATTCATGATGACGCGCGTCACGGCTGGCTTAATCTCGCCGGCATCATCGAGGTGTCGTCTAATATCGGCGCGGCGAAAATCGCGTTGATGCTCGGTGCGCAACGCTTTTATCAGGGATTGCGTGACTTCGGCCTGGGCGGGCGCACCGGCATCGATTTGCCGGGCGAAGCCAGCGGCATTCTGCGTCCTCCCACGACTTGGCGCCAGATTGCGCTGGCTGACCATGGTTTTGGCCAAGGCGTCGCGGTCACTCCGATACAGCTAGCCGTCGCCTATGCGGCGATAGCCAACGGGGGGGTGGTAATGCGCCCTTACGTGGTCAAGGCCGCCTACGATGCCCAAGGGCATGAAATTCTGAGCCATACGCCGCAGGCCTTGCGCCGCGTAATTTCGCCGGACGTGGCCCATACGATGAATTTGCTCCTGCGCGGGGTGGTCAACGGTCCAGATGGAACCGGGCGCCTGGCGCGCGTGGCCGATTTCACGGTGGCGGGCAAGACTGGTACCGCGCAAATGGTCAATCCCGCCACCGGTGCGTACTTCCAGAGCCGCCTGGTGGCTTCATTTGTTGGATTTGTACCTGCCGACGATCCGCGCCTGGTGATCCTGGTGGTGCTTTACGATGTGGCGCACGGACATTTTGGCGGGTTGTACGCCGCGCCGGTTTTCAGCGAAGTCGCTTCCAGCGCGTTGCAGCATCTTGACGTCGTGCCGGCGAAACCGCAGCTCGAAACCGCAAGCCTCTCGCCGTTGGGATTTCTGGATGGCCTCGATGGGCAACCGCGTGGCGACGCGCAGCCCTCGGCCATTGGGGAATATCCAGTCGCACCGCCGTCGCCCCCGGTATCGATCGCAAAGGGCGCGACACCTGATTTCCAGGGTATGAGCTTGCGCGATGCGATCGGGCTGGCGCACGGCCTGGGAATTAATTTGACGATCAACGGCAGTGGCTATGTCAGTGGCCAGCGGCCGGCGCCGGGAGCCTCGTTGAAAAATTCGGCGGTCCGTCTGAAGCTGACGCCGGCGGGCGCCGCTTTCGTTGCGCGTACGGGCCCGCTCCGGCCGGCACGTGCGATTCATCATCGGCTACTGGTGAAACGGTGAAGCTGCGCGAGGTCATCGGGGATATCCCTGAGATCAGCGCGTTGAGTTACGTAAACGACGTTGAAATCAGCGGACTCAGCTACGATTCGCGACAGGTGAAGCCCGGCGCTCTGTTTTTTTCGATGGCGCGTGATGCGGCGGCCAACCGCGCGTATATCGAAGATGCGTTGAACCGCGGGGCGCGTGCAGTGGTGGTGCGGGAATGGGATGGAGCGGCGGCGCGCCCCGCGGTTCCAGTGATTGAATGCGCGCGGCCACGCTTGTTGATGGCGCGGGCCGCGGCGCGTTTTTTTCATTCGCCCAGCCGTCGCCTGGATCTGATGGGCGTGACCGGCACCAGTGGTAAAACGACCACCACGTATCTGCTCGCTTCGATCTTTGAGGCGGCCGGACGCCCGTGCGGAATCATTGGCACCATCGGGATTTTTTCCAAGGGAAAGAAGCTCTACAGCGGCCTCACGACGCCGGAGGCGATCGACCTCGAAAGCGCGCTGGCGCGCATGGAGCAGGACGGACTGCGCGCAGTGGCGGCGGAGATTTCTTCGATCGGATTGGATGAACGGCGCGTTGAGGAATTGAATTTCCGCGCCGGTATCTTCACCAACCTTGGCCGCGATCATCTCGATTATCACTCGTCCATGGAGGACTACTTCCAGGCCAAGCTGCGGTTGTTTACCGAGTTGCTCGCGCGCAGTGCGCACACCGAACCGTGGGCGGTAGTACGTGGAGACGACCCTTATGGCCAGCGCGTGCTGGACGCGGTGCGCGGACGCAAATTCAGTTTTGGGCTCGCTCCCGGGTTCGACGTCTATCCCGAGCGCTTCAGCGCCGGGCTGGGTGGTATCCGCGCGTTGGTGCGCGTGGCCGGGCGCAGGCTCGAACTAAGATCGCCGATGCTCGGCGAAATCAATTTGCTCAATATCCTGGGTGCCTCCGCCGTGTCGGTGGCCCTGGGCGTCGAAACTGAGGCGGTGGCGGAGGGAGTGTGGCGATGCCCCGGGGCCCCCGGCAGGTTGGAAGCAGTCACGGGACCCCCGGGTGTGCATGTCCTGGTGGACTACGCACATAAGCCTGACGCGCTCGAGGCGGTGCTGAGAACCCTGCGGGCGCTGGAACCCAAGCGCCTGTTATGCGTATTCGGCTGTGGTGGTGACCGCGACCGCGGTAAGCGGCCGCTGATGGGCGCGATTGCGGCGCGTTTGGCCGATTTGCCGATTCTTACCTCGGATAATCCGCGCAGCGAGGATCCGCAAAAAATCATCGCCGAGGTGGAGGTCGGAATCGTCACGAACGGATTGCGCCGGATCACGGCGGATGAGGCCGTTGCCAGTGGCGGCTACATCGTCGAGCCGGATCGTAAAGCCGCCATAGCCAGTTCCCTACGCATCGCTTCGCCCGGAGACCTGGTGCTGATAGCGGGCAAGGGTCATGAGGATTATCAGTTGATCGGTGGAAGGCGGCTGGATTTCGATGACCGTGCAGTGGTGCGGGAATTGGTGGCAGGAATGGAGCGCTAGCGGAGCCATAGGCGGAGCGGGCGGGCGAGTCCGCGAGCTGCGTTCAGGGTAAATAGTCCCGCGACCAGTGCGAAAAATGATCTCGGGAGGAGCGTGCGAGTCTCGCCTGCCGGAGCGGTGGGGTTTGAACGCCCACGCCGGCATGGAGTGGTGTAGTGGTGGTGGAGTGGCTGGAGACCGCCTGAGGCGCTGGACTTCGTGAGGGAAGCCTTCGGGTTATCGGTGGTGGAGAGGGGATTGTGGAGGAAAGGCCGGAGGCTTGCCTCGCGAAGTCACGCCAATTATGCCGACTTTTTTAAAAGAGGATTGGGATCGGTGTATCGAAAGTGGCAATGATACTGGGTGCCGCCCTCCGGAGTCGCAGCCTGAGTCGAACGACGATACGCCAACTTCAAGACGAGAGGGAAGCCGAGCGGTAAATTTAATCAACATAATGTGCCGGAATGCATCGGCCTTGCGCGACGCAAATCAAGCTAAGAGTCTAGGGAGAATCGCCTACAAAGCCGACTATGCTTTATCTAGCATTGTTTCCGCTGCACACGCGCTTCCCGGTGCTCAATGTTCTTCGTTACGAAACCTTCCGTTCAGTGCTGGCGGGATTGGCGGCGCTCGCGCTTTCTCTAGCATTGGGTCCGCTGCTGATTCAGCGATTCCGTTCCGCGCATATTGGACAGACGATTCGCGCCGAGGTGCCGCAGACCCATCAGAAAAAAGCCGGCACGCCGACTATGGGTGGGTTGCTCATCCTGGCGTCATGCCTGGTGGCGACGTTATTGCTCGCCGATCTGAGCGATCCTTACGTATGGGTCGCGTTGTTCGTCATGATTGGATTCGGTACGATCGGATTTACCGACGATTATTGGAAACTCAAACGCGGACGTGGCATGGGTTTGTCCGGACCGCAGAAACTTTTCTGGCAGTTTCTGCTCGCCTTCATCGCGGCGGTGTGGCTTTACGGCCTGTTACATTTTGGCACGCGGGTCACCGTGCCATTTCTCAAGCGGATGCGGCCGGATCTGCGCTGGTGGGGCTATATTCCGTTCGCGATGGTGGTGATGGTGGGGTCGTCCAACGCGGTCAATTTGACCGACGGGCTCGACGGCTTGGCGATCGGTCCGGTGATGACCGTGGGGTTTTGTTATTGGATTTTCACCTACGTCGCCGGCAATCTGAAGTTTGCTCATTACCTGGACGTCCCGCATGTCGACGGCGCCGGCGAAATCGCTATCTTTTGTGCCGCCTTGATTGCCTCTTCGATGGGCTTTCTGTGGTACAACGCCTATCCGGCTTCGATGATGATGGGCGATGTCGGCGCTCTGTCACTAGGCGGCGCAATTGGCACGGTCGCGTTACTGGCGAAGCAGGAGTTGGTGTTGCCTATAGCGGGCGGCATCTTCGTGCTCGAAGCCGCTTCGGTCATCATCCAGCGCTATTACTACAAGGCGACTCACCGTCGTATTTTCCGCATGGCCCCGCTGCATCATCATTTCGAATTGGGCGGATGGCCGGAGACAGTGGTGGTGACCCGTTTCTGGATCGTTTCGATTGTCTGTGCGCTGGTAGCGCTCAGTACGCTCAAGCTCAGATAGCCGCGCCCAAGTCAAAACAGACTCACAGGTCATTAATCCTGAACGAAACGCGATGGAAATTGCGGGAAAGCGCGTGATGGTGATGGGACTCGGCGTGAGCGGCTTGGCGGCGGCGCGGTTTCTCGCTCGCCGCGGGGCCGAATTAGTCCTGACCGACACTCGCACCGATATTAACCGCGGGCTGCTGCCCCACGGCGAGGTCCATCTGGGTGTCGATGATCCGGCGTTGGGGGCAATCGAGTTGATCGTGGTGAGTCCCGGAATCGCGCGGGATACGCGGCTACTGCGCGCTGCTGATACCGGTGGCATCCCGGTAATCGGCGAGATGGAACTGGCGTCACGCTTCATTCGCACGCCGATTATCGCGATTACCGGAACCAACGGCAAAAGCACTGTCACGATGATGATCGGCGCGATGTTGCGCGCCGCCGGCATGCGCGTCTTCGTCGGCGGCAATCTCGGGACGCCCCTGATCGAGGCGGTGGATGGTGCGTTTGATGCGATCGTGGTTGAAGCCTCGAGTTTTCAGCTCGAAACTATCGTTGATTTCAAGCCGCATGTCGGCGTCTATCTCAACCTTACCGACGATCATTTCGAGCGCTATCGGGACCGTGCCGAGTACGGCCGTGCCAAGGCTCGCCTGTTCATCAACCAGGGCGCGGACGACTGGGCGATTCTCAACCGAGATGATTCCGCCGTATGGGAGCTTGCTTCCACGATGCGGGCGCGGGTGATGAGTTTTGGGATGGAAAGTATCGCGGCGGATCGCGCGATTTGGAACGACGGCGCCGATCTGCGGTTCGTTCGCGGAGGCGTATGTGGCCGCGTCGCGATGGATGGGTTTGCACTCGCGGGCCGGCACAATCGTGTCAATGCGATGGCGGCGGCGGGCGCGGCGCTCGCCGTGGGGGTTGACGCCAGGGTGATCGGCGCGGCGCTGGCGGATTTTCGTGGACTGCCGCATCGCATTGAATTCGTGCGGGAAAAAAACGGTGTGGTTTATATCGATGATTCAAAAGGCACCAATGTTGGCGCCGTGATGAAGGCGTTGGAGGCCGTGGCGCCGCCGATCATCCTGCTGGCGGGCGGTGTCGACAAGGGTGGCGATTATGCCCCCTTGCGGCCGTTGCTTTCCACGAGGGCGAAACTGCTGGTGCTCTATGGGGCGGCGCGCGAAAAGATGCGGGCGGCGCTCGACGGCGCCATCACTATAACCGTGGCAAACACCTTGGCGGAGGCGGTCAACATTGCGGCTGCGAATGCGCGGCCAGGGGACACCGTGATGCTGTCGCCGGCGTGTTCGAGCTTCGACCAGTTCAGGGATTATGCCGAGCGCGGGCACATATATCAGGAGCTGGTTCGGGCGCTCTGAGACGGTCGCGAGCCGGCGCCCCGACGCGTGGCTGTGTCTGCCGGCGGCCGCGTTGATTGCGCTCGGGCTGCTGATGGTGCTCAACACCACCTATTTCCTCGGACGCGAACGGAACGGCGATCCCTTTCATTTTTTCAAGCTTCACCTGGTGCATATCGCAGCCGGGCTTTTGATTTTGCTGATTGTTTCGCAATTCTCACTGGCTGGGCTGCGGCGGCTGACAATGCCGTTAATGATAATCGCGGTGACACTGGTGGTCGCGATTTGGATTCCAGGGCTCGGGATTTCGCGCGGCGGCGCGCGGCGATGGGTCAGATTGGGGCCGATGCTGGCCGAGCCATCGGAGTTGGTCAAGTTCGCGCTGGTATTCTTTCTCGCGGACTTTATCGCCAAGCATCAGGACCGCATGCAGCAGTTTGATCGAGGGCTGCTGCCGGTTTTTCTAATCGTTGCACCAATCGCGTTACTGATTTTGAAGCAGCCCGACTTTGGTACCACGGTAATGATCGCGCTGCTGCTGTTCACAATGCTGTTCGCCGGCGGTGCGCGCTCGCTCCATCTTGGCGCCGCCGGCGCTCTGGCGGTGGTAGTGCTTGGGCTACAAGCGGTAGCGAAGCCGTACCGAATGCGCCGCCTTACCAGTTTTTTCGATCCGTGGACAAAAGCGCGCGGCGCGGGCTTCCAGTTGATTCAATCCTTTATTGCATTGGGTGAAGGAGGTGGCCTCGGCATGGGACTCGGCGTGGGACATCAGAAAATGTTCTATCTCCCGCAAGCCCATACCGACTTCGTATTTGCGGTAGTGACCGAGGACTTCGGTTTGGTCGGCGCGTTCTTCGTGTTCGCGATGTTCGGCACGTTGCTCTTCCGTGGCATGCGCATCGCGCACGAGGAGCCGGATACATTTGGCAGTCTGTTGGCGGTTGGACTTACCGCGCTGCTGTCACTGCAAGCGCTGATCAACATGGCCGTGGTAATCGGGCTGGTGCCAACCAAGGGGTTGCCGTTGCCGTTTTTGAGCTATGGCGGCACTTCGATGGTCATGGCGATGGCCGCGCTGGGCGGGTTGCTGGCGTTGTCACGGCGCCCGGCGGTGCGATGAAAGTGATAATCGCAGGCGGCGGCACCGGCGGGCACCTGTTTCCGGCGGTAGCTTTGGGCGAGGAACTGGGACGCGAGCGCGCCGACACGGAAGTGTTGTACGTCGGCGCAACCAACGGTCTGGAAGCCAAATGGCTACCACGGCACGGACTTCCGCATGAACTGCTCGCGGTGCGCGGATGGACCGGCAAGGGTCCGCTAACGCGACTGCGCGCGGCAAGCGAATTTGTCTCGGCAATCATTCGCGCCCGCATTCTGTTGCGGCGGGTTGCCGCTGATTTGGTGGTCGGTGTGGGCGGTTACGCATCTGTCCCGATGGTGGTTGCGGCTATTCTAAAAAAAACCCCCGTGGTCTTATTGGAACAGAATATCCGTCCTGGTCTTTCCAATCGGCTATTATGGCGTTTCGTACGCCTAGTCTGCGTGGGCTTTGACGCTACCGCATCCTATTTTAATTATTCTAAGGTGCGTGTGACCGGAAATCCGGTACGTTTTGCTTTCATTCCCCATACTAAGCGTGAAATCGCGCCTCCATTGCAAATCCTTGTTTTAGGCGGATCGAGCGGCGCGCATCGCCTTAATGTTGGTTTTGTAAACGCTTTGAAAATTTGGGGAAAAGCTGTTATAAACATAAACATTGTCCACCAGACCGGGGAGGCGGACGTGGGGTTGGCGGAGGCGGCTTACCGGGAACTCGGTTGTCTTGGCCGAGTAGTCCCCTTCATCGATGATATGGCGGCGGCGCTCGACGACGCCGACTTGGTAATTGCCCGTGCCGGCGCGATGACGGTGTCGGAAATCGCACTCGCCAGTCGCGCGGCGCTATTCGTCCCGTATCCTTTTCATCGCGATCGTCAACAGGAACTCAATGCGCGCGTGCTCGAACGGCTTGGCGGCGCACGCGTCGTTCACGACGACGATCGTTTGGCCGTAAATCTTGCGGCGATGATGGACGAGTTGACGGCGCAACCGGCGCGGCTGGTCGAGATGGGGCGGCGCGCGGCGATCGCGGCCAAGCCGGAGGCGGCGGCACGTATCGCGCGTGCGTGTTACGAGGTTGCGCAAAGGAAGGGTGCGGCATGAACGGCGCGGTCGCCAGAGAGTTGCTCAATCGGCGTCATCGTCTGCATTTCATCGGAATTGGCGGCGCCGGCATGAGCGGCATCGCGGAATTGTGCATGCGCCTGGGCTTCGACGTGAGTGGCTGCGATCTCTATGCAAGCGCCACCACTCAACGCCTGAGCGAGCTCGGCATCGTGATTGATCACGGCCATCATCCTTCGCATCTGCGCGCCCGCTTGGACGCGGTCGTGATTTCGTCGGCGGTTAAGTATTCGAATCCTGAAGTGGCGGCAGCGCGCGGGCGGAAGGTCCCGGTCATCGCGCGCGCGGAGATGCTGGGTGAGCTACTGCGTATCGCGCGCCTGGGAGTGGCGGTTGCGGGCACTCATGGCAAAACCACCACCACGTCGCTGATCGGACTCATCATGGAGGAAGCGGGACTAGATCCAACCGTCGTGGTGGGCGGCAATCTACGCGCGCGTGGGACTAACGTGAGGCTGGGGCGAGGCGATTTCATGGTGGTGGAAGCCGATGAAAGCGACTCGTCGTTCCTGTTGCTCCTGCCGACGATAGCCGTCGTGACCAACATCGACCCCGAGCACCTCGACCATTACGGCACCATGGAGCGAGTGCGCGAAGCCTATTTGAGCTTCATCAACCGGGTACCATTTTACGGATTAGCGGTGCTTGGCATCGACAGTTTCAATGTACGCGGGATACTCGGTCAAGTGCGCAAAGCGGCAGTGACATACGGCGTGGCGACGGACGCGGATGTGCGGGCGGAGGACATCTCGATTGACGGTTTGTCCACCAGCTTCAAAGTGATGCGGCATGGCGTAGCGCTGGGCAGGGTGAGTCTGCCCTCGCCCGGACGGCATCTGGCGCTCGACGCGCTGGCGGCGATCGCAGTTGCACTGGAACTGGGCGTGAGCTTTGAAGTGGCGGCGCGCGCGCTCGCCACGTTCTCTGGCATTTCGCGGCGTTTCGAACTCAAAGGTGAGGCGGCCGGCCGCCTGGTGCTGGACGACTATGCGCATCATCCGGCGGAGGTCCGCGCTACTCTGGCGGCCGCGCGCGCAGCCTTCAAGCGGCGGATAGTAACGGTTTTTCAGCCACATCGCTTCACTCGCCTGCGCGACTTGTTCGATGAATTTCTCAGCGCTTTTGACGATACCGACGTACTCTACGTCATGGACGTTTACGCAGCGGGTGAAGAGGCGCTTCCCGGTGTGAATGCGCGGCGGCTTTATGAGGCGATGCGCGCGCGCGGACATATCGATGTCCGCTTCCTCGGCGATGAACCCGACCCCGCGCTGAAGGTTGCGACTGGCACGAGAGCTGATGACTTGGTGATCACCATGGGCGCGGGCGACGTCTACCGCATCGGTGAATCGATGCTTGCGACGTTGGGCGAGACTTCGCATGTACGAGTTTGAAGACCAGCTCAGGGAGTATTTTGGCACGCGTGTCGTTCCGCGGCGGACGCTCGCCGATCTAACCTCATTTCAGATCGGCGGGCCGGCGGATTTGTTCGTCACGGTCGAGAACGATAGCGAATTGAGTTGGGTCATGGCGGCGGTGCGGCGGCACGCGACCGTGGCGTTTTGCCTCGGCGCGGGAACCAATTTGCTCGTCAGTGATCGCGGTGTGCGCGGCTTGGTGATCAAGCTCGGGGTGAGTTTCTCGAAGATTGAGATCGATGGACTGAAGGTACTCGCGGGCGCCGCGGCGGCATTCGGCACCCTGGTCGATACTGTGGTTGATATCGGTCTTGAAGGGCTCGAATTTGGCGAAGGCATTCCAGGAACAGTGGGTGGCGGCCTGATCATGAACGCGGGTGCGTTCGGTGGTGAGATGGCGCGTGTCGTCAAGCTGGTGCATGGCGTGACGGAAGAGGGGGCGCCGCGCGCCTTGACCCCAGATGAGGTTAAATTCGCCTATCGCCGAACGGAGTTGCCGGCGGGCTTCGTAATCACCCGGGTCGATTTCGAATTACGCCCGGGCGATCGCAACCGTTTATGGACGCGGGTGATGGAACTCAGGTCCAGGCGTGCGGCGCGCCAACCATGCGGTGTTCCCAACGCGGGGTCGATCTTCAAAAACCCCAATGGAGCGTTTGCCGGCAAATTGCTCGAGGACGCCGGCATGAAGGGCGCGCGCATGGGTGCGGCTGCATTTTCCGATCAGCACGCCAACTTCATCGTTAATCTCGGCGGCGCACGCGCCGGCGAGGTGCGCGCGCTTATCGAGCTGGCGCGTAATCGGGTGAACCAAAGCAGCGGCATTTGGCTCGAACCCGAAGTCAGAATGGTGGGTGAGTGGTGATAGCGGCGATGGTCTAAGAATCTGGGTAGTGGTGGGGCGGTGGTGGCAAAAAAAAAGAGCAAAGGAGGTGCGCAATGGGGCTGGCGATTGGCCGGTATCCTACTCTGCGCCTTTTTTGCCCTGGGGGTTATCACTGGCCTCAGCCGGCCCGGCCACGTGCTCGGTGAGCGCATTCGCCGAGTGGTCGGTTTCTGGTCGCATGCCGTTCATTCCTCCGGGATGGCGGGTGATCTCGCGCCTCGTCCCGCCAACGGATTGGCCGCCATCCTGCCGCGCGCGGCCGTCGCACCTGTGGCCTTGGTCGAACGCTCGGATGGGTTCTATACACTCAACCCGGGCGGAGAATTGCGCGGGCCGGTTTCCCCCGCTGCCGTGGGTGACCTGCCGATACTAAGTGGTGCGGGTGTTAACGACGCGCACGGTGAAAAACTGCTGCAATATGCCGCCGCGATGGTGCGTGCCGAGGCCGACCTATCCGAATTGGTATCCGAAATGAGGGTGGACGATGACCAAACCGCGACACTGTTCCTGGAGCGCTCGCGCACCAGCATTATTTTTCAACTCGATGACGCGGGTGTCGAACTCGCCCACGCGGCGCGCGTGATGCACTTATGGCGCGGTCATGACCAACTGGTGGCCAGTGTGGACGTGACAAGCCCTGGACAGGCGGTGGTGGAGTTTCGAGCGACGAACTCAGCCGCGGCAGACCACCATAGGCTGCGCAAGATTGCGCTGGCCGGGCGTCGAGGCGCGCGTCCGCGAAAATTTGGCGGCGAGGGAATCGTACGGTGATGAGGAACGTTCTTGCCGGACTGGATGTGGGCACGAGCAAAGTCTGCGCGCTGGTCGCGGAGGC
>JBOHWM010000049.1:0-3418 GCA_050736555.1 Binataceae bacterium (SeqCode) | reverse complement strand
GTGCACCAATGCCGGATGAATCGATGGATCAGTGACACGTTCGCCATCGATCCAGACCTCGGCTTTGAGCTTGCGCAACGCGCTCAGATAATTATTTCCAGAACGTGCGCCCATTCGTTCCCCTTTTTCCAGAAGCGGCCGAGTCCTTGCCTGGGACGGTCGAAGAGCTAAGTTTGATCGCGTTGTCGCCAGCCATCAGCCGATGCTCGCCGCGGGAGCGAAAAAGAATATCGCCTGGCCGGTGCCTAGCGCCGCTTCATAACGTCCAAATTGTTCGCCGCGCCACTTCCAGGAATTACCGCCCATCGCACCCGCCATCATCAGGTAGTGTGAAAAGCGGCCCTCCGGTGAGCACTGGGCGCGATATTCGGCCGTTGCCGCCAGTATCAGATCGTGACGGCCGGTGCGAAACCATTCCATGATGCGCTCGTCAAAGAGCCGGTTGGTTAGGGTGGTAACGTCGTCGGGTGAGGCCGAGGCCCGTTCCCGTGCGTGGTCGTAATCCCAGAACTTATGCGACAGGCCGCCCGCCGCGACCAACACCACGCGACGCCCCATCGTGCGTATCGCTTCGGCCAACGCGGCGCCGAAGCTGAGATCGTTATGTGGCGCGGCGGTCTGGCATACGCCGATTGTTACCACGCCGCACCGTCCTTTGGGGTTGAAATAGGACATCACGTTGAGGGTCGGATAGTGTACCGGCATGTTGCGGTAGGAGGTCGCCAGTGCGTGGATTCCATGCGCCACGCCGGCGCTTGCGATCGCGCGCGCGAGCTCGGGGTCGCCCGCATAACTATAGGGCATCTCGTGAATCATTTCGGGCAGTTCTTCCGAAGTATAGAGGCCCTCAAGCCGCTCATGCGCGTTGATCATGTAATCAAGCGTCGTGAACCAATGGGTATCGAACAGGACGAACGTATCGAATTCCAACGTACGCAAGCGCTCTCGTTCGAGCGCTTCCATCGCCTCGTAAAAAGTCGTCACGTTGCGGCCCATGTATGCCCGCCGGGTGGCGGGATCTTTGATCATGAGGCGCGGCACGTGGGTGGTGAAAATCGCGGCGGCAATTTCACCCATCATTAACCCTCCTTAATGCGCACGTTGCGGACACTCACAATATAGCTAAAAATCCGGGCGATTGACGCCCACCTTGACGCACCGGATGAACCGCCCTAACCTGACGCCTGAGCGTGATCGTCGTGGCAGATTTTCCGGAAACCATTCCGATTTTTCCACTGCCGAATTTTGTCCTCTTTCCCAAGGTCAACGTGCCGCTACACATTTTCGAAGCGCGCTATCGTGAAATGGTGGCCGACGTTGCGCAATCCCACGGCATCATCGGGATGGTGATGCTCAAGGGCGACTGGGAGCGCGACTATTACGCCAATCCGGACGTGTACGAGATTGGCTGCGCCGGAAAAATCGCCGGCATGGTGCGCCTGCCCGACGGCCGTTTCAACCTGGTACTGCATGGCCTGCGCGAATTCCGCGTCGCACGCGAGTTGCGGCGCCGGTCCTATCGCGAAGCCATGGTCGAGTGGTGTCCCGAAACGCTGGTTGCGTTGGATACCGACGCGACAAGCAGCCTGCGCGACTTGCTCGACGGCTTTCTCGGCGAAGCCCCAGGCCAACTCTGGCGAACATTGGTTGACGAGCAGGGTTTGACGGGCGTGGAACTAATCAACTTTCTGTGCTTCCACCTGGACGTTACGCCGCTGGAAAAGCAGACGCTGCTCGAAGCTTTGGATACTCGCGCTGGATGCCTGCTGGATGTGCTGACGTTCAAACTGGAGGAACGTAAGCTCGGTCCCGGCGGACCAGGCGGCTCCAGCATCGTGCAGTAATTCCTTCCGTCATTTCGACACGACCCTGACAAATCTCTCCCGCATCCGAAGCGTAAGGGCCAACGTATCTAAGTTCCGAGGTATTAAGGTGCGGAACGGACGCTGGCTGAGGCTTTCATGTAATCGGCTATGAACCACTTTGTTTAACGGGAGTTCATAAAAATGGCGCATTCCGTGGCATTGTGCCCATAGAGTGAACCGCCGCCGCAGATGGGATTGGCAGAAGCCGACGAGTGATTCGCAAAATGCGTCAGGGTTAGCGAAACAGCAACCATAAATCGGTGCGAGATCCGGAAATATCATCTATAAGTTGATAAAACCCGAATGGCTTATCGGCTAAAGGCTGATTTGATGCTCAAGGCACGCAAATTGCTCATCAAAAGACCGAACGCTTGAGGCAATCAATACAAGGGAATCCAAACGCTCCTCCGGACGCAATCTGAAGGGGCGATCTAACCTGAGAAAGTGAGCGACTGATCATCATGGAATGGGAAAACGGTGTACTCGGATCGATCTTCGTGCCGGATGTGCTTACTCCAGAGCAATTCTATGATTCGCGGCGTGACGACAGCGCGATCGCGCCGGTCAAGCGCCTGATGATGGCGGTGTTGGAGGATGCTTTGCGCTGTTTCCAAAACAATGCGGACGCGAAAAGCGGACCGCGCAAACGGCTTTTCGCCGAAGCTGAGGAATGGCTTTGCGGTGAGGCGGGCGATGGTCCGTTTTCTTTCGATACGGTTTGCGAAACCCTCGGTATCGAGCCGGGATTTTTGCGCTCGGGATTGAAGGAATGGCGTGGCCAACAACTGGCTGGTACCGCCTCAAGACGCTTGGCGCGACGTTCGCCGGTGGTGCGCAGCGGTCGTATCAGTGCGCCAAATCGGCGCTCAAAGCGCATCTATCAAGCCGTCTGAAACATCTAGACAGCGCCTTTGAGCCGTACCAAAACAGTTGACACGCACGAAAGGCATCACTGATGCTCACAGCGTCAGCGATGCCTTCGCGGTTTATACGTTAGCTGTCGTAGCCCGACAGGGTCTCGCCTTGGCCCGAAGTTGAGGCCAAATTTGTCTATAAAAATTACAAATCGCGTATAGCTGTAAATCGGTAGCCTAGTTCGCCTGGAAGACGGTTCGCCCGTGATCTTCACTCTTGCGAGCGCGTCCTTGGATGCAAGCGAGTTCAAGGTGGGCGAGAGTCTCAAAAGTGGCCGCCATCACATGAAAAATCGGGCGTTCCTCGTTCCCAAAGATCTGTTCAGCCACCTCGAACGCACATTGTGGCTTACGGCGCACCAAGTCGAGCATTTCGGCTTCGCGATAGCGATGGTGCTCGATTAGCTGATTGGCCCGGTGACGATGGTCATGATAAACCGCGCCGTGAGCCGGAAGAACCAATTCGACGTCAAAGCGTTGGACTTTCCTCTGTGATTCGATGAAATCTCCCAGCGGATTGCTTGGCCCGGACGGATATACGCCGACATGCGGTGTGATTTTGGGCAACAAGTGGTCACCGACGACCATGACCTTTTCCTTGCGCATATAGATGACGCAATGGCCAGGCGCATGGCCGGG
>JBOHWM010000048.1:0-11203 GCA_050736555.1 Binataceae bacterium (SeqCode) | reverse complement strand
CTCGTGGGCCGCTTCAGCGTGTGGCCCGCACCTCACGCCGCGGACGTGTAACGGAGGGATAGCCTCGGAGCGAGAGGCGTGGAACCGCATGCACGGCTCTCTGCGGTCGCGCACTCGCCGCGCGCGCACGCGGTATCACTCGACGCAGGCCGCGAACCATCCGATGGGTGAAAGCCTCAGCTTTAGCCTCGGCGTCGGTCCAAAACAGATAGTGCGCCAGCTCGTGATAGACCGTCTGCACCCACATTCGCTCACTTTTGTAGATGCGGCCACGCTTCCAGTTCTCGGGATGAACCAAGTGGATACGGCCGTCCTCGAAGGTTTTGCCAGCCGTTTTACCCCAATCAATGTATTCGTACCACTCGATACGGGGAGCTTTGACGTTGTAATAGCGGCAAAAATCCGAGACCGCGCGACGAAAAGCGGAAATACGATGCTCGTGAAAGAAACGCGCCAGGTTACGGTCCATTTCCCGACGTTGGCCAATTGGGGGGACGATCATTCGCACTTAATGATTTACCTCCGTGGCCGGATCATAGGAAGTCGGGCCGGCCTTAGTCAATGAAGCGTGGAACGCCGGTCAGCATGCCGCCTTGCCTAATAAGGCGACAAAGACTGACATCCGGGTGGCTTTAACTCCTGGCTAAACGCCGCGCAAAGCGTTCATAGCCCGCGGCGGCCGGAGAAAAACAATATACTTTTCGCGGACTTAAAGGCCAAGTTGGTTAATGCGCAATTACTGCCAATGCCTCACTATCGCACATACCAAATGATAATTTTTATATACTCTGAGTTGATACGCTTGTGCATATCTGACCAGCGAGCGGCACGATCTCGCTATCAGTGCCGTGAAGACCGGTCGAAAAGTATCAGATAAAAACCGTCAGCGGATGATTCAGGGAAAGATCGCGGCGATCAAAGACGCCGGGAGAGCGCCAGCCCCAAGTTTTATCGGCAAATCCGGCACAATGAAGCAAAATACCGCCTATCTATAATAACAAGAGATCGTCTAGCGGCTGCGTGTAGTGGCATACTCAGTCATTCTCATCAATATACAATGGTTACATTGAAGAACAGTTGGTAGCGCCGTGCTGATGTATTCAGACCCGTTTTATGCACAGTTGCATCTTGACTTCGTGTTGCGCGCGGAAGAGGCTGAATCCAGCGGGAATAACGCATTAAGCGAACTCGACAATTACCCGTGAGCGGCTCTGACCAATATGGATCCCCAAACTTCTATGGCGGCGCAGGACGAAATCTTTACAATTAAGGAGTTATCGGACCATCTGCGCGTACATCCCACGACCATCTATCGGCTGTTGCGCCAGGGACGACTCCCTGGATTTCGCGTCGGCAGCAATTGGCGCTTTAACCGCGCCGCAATCGAGCAGTGGGAAAAAACGCAAGCGTCCGGCGCTCCAACCGTCGTGGCCCGTGGCCGGCGCAAGCGACGATGAGTTGACCCCGTGAGCGCGGCCTCGCCGCGACCCGGCCATTGGAGAAGAGGGCCGATGGCATCTTCGAAGTCTAAACCCCCAGTTCAGAATTAGATTTGATTAATGCGTTTGTGGGACTGGCTGTTCGTCACGCCCCGCGTCTATTTGCGATCGCAAGAGCCCACGGCTGCGCAGGCGGCGCGTTTTGAAATCAAGCCCCGCGCTGTCGTGGATGCGTTACAAGGAACATCCGCGCATCGCATTTGACAAGCGCGGCCTAAACCGCATAGCTAACCTCAATTAACGCGTGGGAGTATTGGGTGCGATGCCGACCAAGTACGCGGACGTGCAGGGTTACGCCACCTACTATTATTACGAGGGGCTAACGACTTTGCCTGATGTAGTCCCGGATTTTTTCCGCGGCCGAAAGATCATTTTCGTACACGCCGCCGGGTCCAACGGCCATTCGTGGCACTATCAGCTCGAAGCGCTGGCCGCCAACCATAGCCCGATCGCGCTTGACCTACCAGGACACGGGCGCACGTCGGGAGTGGAAGGATTGCGAACTTTGCATGATTATACCGGCTTCATTGCGAGTTTCATGGACAGTCTCGGAATTGAATCAGCGGTCATCGCGGGACGTTCGATGGGTGGCGCGGTCGCAATGGACTTCGGGTTGCGTTATCCAAAACGTGTCCAAGCAGTTATTGCGATGGCTACCGCGGCCAAATTCGAGCTGCCTGAAGAACTCGTGCGCGGCCTTTGGAACGTAACCATGGGCCGCGCGCCGCAAGCGTTTACGACGGACGGCTACTCCCCCAAAACCGTCAAGGAAAATTTCGACGTGGTGCGCGAGGGTTGGGGCGAGCAGATTCGCACCGACCCGCGTGTGCGCTACACCGACGTGTTGGCCTGTAGCCAGATCGATCTGCGTGACAACATCGCGGATATCGCCGCGCCAACGCTGATTCTGGCAGGCGCCGACGACCTCATCACGCCACCGATGCACGCCGAGTTCATCAAGAGCAGGGTTCGTGGCGCGCAGCTCAAGCTTATCCCCGATGCCGCCCACAATCTCACCACCGAGCGGCCGCGGGAGGTCAACGCCGCCATCGAGAGTTTTCTCGCCGAATTGAACTAGGGAGCGCAGCATGAGTTTAAGCCGCAAGACCGCGTTGGCTGGCGTATACGAGCATCCTAGCCGCTACGCGCCCGACAAGACCATGTTCCAAATCATGGCGGAGAGCATCAGAGGCGCGCTCGCGGACGCCGGTCTCAATATCAAGGATGTCGACGGGCTTTGTACGACTGGGATGGGCATGGGCGGAATGGGAATCGTCAGTTTCTGCGATTACATGAACCTGACGCCCAACTATGTTGATTCGACCTCGATCGGCGGCTCGTCATTCGTGGCGCAGACCGCTCATGCCGCCGCCGCTATCAATTCCGGATTGTGCGAAGTGGCGGTGGTAGTGTACGGGTCGACCGCCGCTTCGCAGCGTTTCGCGATTGGCACCGGCGGCGGGGGCGGTGGCGGAGACATCTGCGATCAGTATGAGTTTCCTTTCGGCCCAACCACGGTGGGCGCGTATGCGATGATCGCGCAGCGCCATATGCACGAATATGGCACCACGGCTGAACAACTGGCCGAGATCGCGGTTACGATGCGGCTGCACGCGTCGATGAATCCGGTGGCTAAATATCGCGACCCCATCACGGTCGAGGACGTGCTGGCCTCGCGCGTGATTTCCTCTCCACTCCATCTGCTGGACTGCTGCATCATCAGCGACGGCGGCGGTGCTCTGGTCGTGACCTCGGCCGAGCGTGCGCGCGATTTGAAGAAGAAGCCCACCTATATCCTTGGCGCGGGCGAAACGGTGCGGCACGCGGCGCGCGGGCAACGCGATTTTCTTGAGATTGCCGCGGCACAATCCGGACGCCTCGCTTTTGAGCGCGCGGGCGTCAAACCGGCCGACATCGACATGGCGATGATCTACGACTCCTTCACGATCACGGTGCTATCGACGCTTGAAAATCTGGCATTTTGCAAGCGCGGCGAAGGTGGCGCCTTCGTCAGCGGCGGACGGCTGCGCTTCGACGGCGAATTGCCGATCAATACCGATGGCGGCGGGCTCTCCTCGAATCATCCCGGCATGCGCGGCATCTTCCTGGTGATCGAAGCGGTCAAACAATTACGCGGCGAATGTGGACCGCGTCAGGTGAAGGATTGTGCCACCGCACTCGTCCATGGCACCGGCGGCGCTCTGGGCACGCGTCATTCGGGCGCGACATTGATTCTATCCAACCAGTGAGTGGCCAAGATGACGCAGGAAAAGGAAAAGAAACGCTACGCAAAACCGCTACCGCATCTTGACGAGGAGAATCGTCCGTGGTGGGAAGCGCTCAAGCGTCACGAGCTTTATATCCAGAAATGCCGCGACTGCGGTGAATTGCGCTATTATCCTCGCGCGCTCTGCACCAACTGCCTGTCGTCGCGAGTGGAATGGATCAGATGCGGCGGCGGCGGCAAAATTTACACCTTTACGGTGACCAATCAGAATCAGGGAGCCGGATTCCGCGATTCGCTACCGTATGTAATGGCGTACGTGGAGTTGGACGAAGGATTGCGGATGCTCACCAATATTGTCGACTGCCCCCCGGAACAGGTTAAAATAGGAATGCCCGTCGAGGTCGTTTACGACGACGCCACGCCCGAGGTGACGCTGGTCAAATTTCGCCCGGCGAGGTGAGGTTCCGTCTTAGTGAGTACTACGCTTGACCTGCATAGCCACAGTGAAGCTTCGGAGGATAGCCGCGCACCGCTGGAAGCATATTTGAACTGGCTCAAGCTGCGGCATACCGAACGGCCGGTGGACGGCATCGTGCTGACCGAGCATCGGCAGTTCAACCGCGACGCCGATTACCGCGAATTCGAGGACAAATTCGGCCTGCTCGTGCTGAAGGCCTCGGAAATCGAGACCGACTACGGTCACGTGCTGGTCTTTGGCGTGACGCCAGAGATGACGCGTCGCTTCGATTTTTCCAACGTCAGAATACCGGCGCAGGAATTGATTGATGAAGTCGGCCGCATGGGTGGTGCCGCTGTACCATGCCATCCTGGGCGCCCGACGGTCGGCCTGTGTGAGCATTACGAGTCCCGGCCGCCACTCGAAAACGTGGTCGCGGTCGAGGTCCTTAACGGTGGCTCGCGCAAAGGCGAGGACGAGCGCAGCCTGGAATTGGTCAACCGATTTGGCTACGCTGCGACAGGTGGCTCGGACAGCCACCTGGTAAGCCTGATTGGGTTGTGCGCGACGCGCTTTGCCGCCGATATCAGGACCATCGAAGACTTGGTGCGAGAACTCAAGACCGGCGACTATGAGCCGGTCGATTTCCGTCCAAAGCGCAAAGCGGTGCCGCACGCGGTCGCCGTTTCGTAGGTTCGATGGGGGCTAATATCGATGGTGGATTATGATCCGGCGCTGATCGGCAAGGTCTTCGAAGTGAGCGATCCGGTGCCAGTTACCGCTGAAGTGGTGAAAAACTTTTGTGCGGCGATTGGTGAAACGAATCCAATTCACACAGACCCCGTTGCGGCCAAGCAAGGACCCTATGGGGAACTTACGGCACCGCCCTCCTTCGCCGTCACGTTTCGCAACGGGCGCCATTTCTTCGAGCATGTGCCACGTTTCGGGCGACAAGGATTTGACGCCGGTAAAGACGTCGAATTCGTAACACCAATTCGTCCGGGCGACGCGGTCACGCTGAGTTCGCACGTCAAGGAGATTTACGAAAAGACAGGGCGCACGGGCTCGATGGTGTTCGTCATCGTGCGTTCGACGCTGACCAATCAGAACGGCGAGATCGTCGCCCATATCGACCACCGTTTCATGAATCGCCCCTGAGTTATCATGTCCGCAGACAACAACGGCAAACGCTACGAGGATGTCCAAATCGGCGTCGACGCGCTGGGCCCGCTCCAGATCTTTTTGAGCAAAGACCAGGTGCGCAATTACGCGCGTGCGACTGGCATGTGGGTGCCGCGCTTCACCGACGACGAGGGTGCGAAAAAAGAGGGCCTGCCGGGCATGATTGCGCCCGGCAACATGAGCCTTGCGATCCTAAGCCGCCTCGTCACCGATTGGATCGGACACAGCAACGCCAAGCTGATTCGGCTCGGCACCACTTATCGCCAGCCCGTGCTTCCCGACCATACCATCACGCTCCAGGGCTTCGTCACGTACAAAAACGACGAGGAACGAACGGTCGAGATGGACGTGTGGATGGAAAGCGAGGAAGCCGAGCGCCTGGTGATCGGCACTGCGACGGTTCAGTTTTTGAAATAACTGCCCGACGTCCGCGCGCTTAACCGGCGCTCACGCTTCAACTCAGAACATTGCGACCGGGTTGGCGGGCGAAGCTGTGCCGCGCTCGAGGATCAACGGCAACAACGCGAACATAAATTCATAACGGCTCAGCGTCGCGCATTTTCCAGCCAGCGCGTCGAGGTCGGCGTTGTCCACCAGGTGGACTCCCATCATGACCAGCGTTCCCGTATGGATCGGCATTTTCAACGGCGCCTCATAGGCGGTCGGTAGCACATCGCTGACGGCGTCGGATACGAGCATCGCGATCCGCCGCTCATGAAGCCACGGCAGGCAGGAAGCATGCAACCCTGGCATCCGCATTCCCGCGATCGCTTCAACGCCCTTTTGCCGGCGCAGGGTGAAGCGCCCGGTGCGCAATAACATGATATCGCCCTCGCCCACCTGTACGCGCTGTTCCCGTTCGGCCGCTTCGAGATCTTCCGGGTAGATTGCGTCGCCCGGCTCGACCCACTCGACGCGCTTACTCTTGGGTATGTCGAACAGTACCCCGCGGCTGATGATGCCGTCGCGAGCGACATCGATTGCGCATCTGTGGGCACCTTGGAAATCGATCTGCGAGACGTCGAAACCGTTGTACATTTTGCCCCGGTAAAAGTGATGGCAGAGGGCGTCAAGATGCGTGGTTGAAAGGCCGTGCGGCTCAATCGCGAAGTAGTCGGCGCATCCGAAGGAGCCGAGCGGATGACCGACCTGGCCCGATCTAATCATGAGATGAATCACGGGAATCGGATTGTCGCGTGCGGGGCGAGTTGGCAACGGCAGGGCCAAGGAAACGGTTTCGCCGGTTTGGACCAAGCCAGCGGCGGCCGCGCGTTTTGCGTCCGTAATAAAGTTCAGCGCGCCCTTTTGATCTTCGCTTCCCCAGCGGCCCCAATTGCTGACGCGTTCGAGCAGTTCAGCAATTTGTGCAGTATTGTATGTGACAGACATCGGTTAATCTCCGTCATTCTTTTTTGAGGCGGTGTCTTCGGGCGCTTCGATCACGACCGGCGATGGCGAAGAGGCAAGGCGGCGTGCGACGATTATGAAGGCCGAATGAGCCACCATCCGATGGACCGGGCGCACACTGAGGCCCTTGACCTGCCAATGACGCAGCAAAGTCTCGAAGCTCTCGACTTCGCCGAATTCCGGCCGCATCGTCAACGCGTCAACGGTGTCTTTCAACTGAATCGCGGTCGGCACGTAGGCGACGAACACGCCACCCGGCCGCAAGGCGCGCGCGGCGGCTTCGAGGGCGCGTGCCGGCTCGGCCAAATCGATGAACATGCGGTCCACCTCGGTCTCATCGAAACCGTCGAAGAGGTCGCGCAGCTTAAGTGTCCAATTCGGCGCATCACCGAAAAAAGTGGCAACGTTGCGACGCGCGGCCGCGGCAAAATCCTCGCGCAACTCGTACGAAATCAGCCGCCCGCCTGGCCCGACGGCGCGCAGCAGCGCGATCGTGAGCGCGCCGGCGCCGGCGCCGCCTTCTATAACGGTCGCGCCGGGATAAACGTCGCCCCAAACCAGCAGCGGGCCCGTGTCTTTGGGATAGATCACTTGCGCCGCGCGCGGCAAATGCGGGATCAGATCGGCATAGGTCGGCCGTATCACCAGGTAGCTTTCACCCGAACTCAGCTTGATACGCGAACCATCGTCAAGACCCCATAAGGCGTCGGCGGTGATATTTCCCCGAATTTCAATCTTCTGTCCGCGGCGCAAAACCTTCAGATAGCGCCGACCCTTGCGGTCAATGAAGAGGACCGGATCGTTTTCCTTTAACGGTTGTTTCAAGCAGCACTAGGGATAGACGCCGCTTCGTGCGCGCGCAACCATCGCGCACGATCGGCGTCAGTATTGACTCTATGGGCCGGCGCCGCTTACGCTGAACCGCACCCGGATGATTGCGTGATGGCGACCACGTCACGAAGGCAGTTGGCCGGGTAATTTTTTTGCTTTGTCATAACATCGGTCGTGCTAAAATGAGGCGTTCAGTTATGACGATGACCACTGACGGCGGCTTGAAGCCGCGCCAGGCGTGACGACCATGGTTAAATTGGCTAAAGAAAGCTGAAGGGGACGCATAATTAAAAATGGCTGAAAGAAAAGCGAAGACGGCCGAAAAAGGCCGTCAGAATGAGCATAAGCATCTCTGCCCGACCTGTGGTTCAGAAAGCAAGGTGACCATGTTCGCTGGCTACGGCCGCAAGGGTTTTTATCTCGTCTGTGAGAAAAATTGCGGCTTTATTGGGCGTATTCGCTGATGGAGGCTTAGCACGGCCATGGCGCGAGTCCGCAAGACCAAATCCAGCAAGCGTGACCTGTACAGTTTCGCCGAAACCGCCGAAGAGAACGAAGAGGATGCGGATCTCCCTAAAGACGAAGCGGGCCGACGCAAGATAAAACGCCAATACCAGGACCTTCTGGGTATCCGCATTGAAAAGCTCAGGGGGCGGATTCTCAATCGTGAGCGCATCAACAAAACCATCGAGGGCATCTACTTCATCTGCTCCAAATGCGCGAAGGTGTGCCATTCGCTCGATGAAGGCCTGCAGGAAGATCCCAATAACCAGAACAACATGTGCGCGAAATGCGCTAAAGGACATACGGCGGCCGCTTAGCAATCCGCCGTGCCCGTTTGCACGGTGGTCCAGTGAGCCGTCCCATGACCACGCGGCAACGCCTCAAATCGATTACTGATCGCCGGAACCCACACTGGATGCTTTTCTTTACGGTTTCGAACGGCTAATTTCATGCAGAACGCATGTAGGCTCCGCGGAAGGCAGCGGGCCGAAGCATCGGACAGGCTTTGCCGTATGGGGCGGAACGAGTCTGCGAGCCCTAAGCCCGAGCCGCTCGCTCATCGCGAGGAACTGGAACAGGCACGATGTCGCTACAACTGATTCCGCCCGACATAAACATTGACTTTGTCGGCAAACGCCACTTTTTCGTGGCTCTCTCAACCGCAATCAATCTCGCCTCGATCATCCTGCTCATCGTGCTCGGGCTGAACTTCGGCGTCGATTTCGCGGGCGGCAGCGTGGTCCAGTTGCGCTTCGACCATCCCACCAACGGCGATCGCATTCGGGGCGCGATGGCGACGCTTAACCTTGGCGAAGTCACTGTGCAGGATTTTGGCTCAAGCAAGAACCAATTCCTGGTACGCTTCGAAAAGATCAATAATATCGGCAGTCTGGCCAAACGGCTCGAGTCGGCACTGACCGCGAGTTATGGCAATACCAATAAAGCCGATGTGGTGCGAGTTGAGACGGTCGGGGCCAAGGTCGGCCGCGACTTGCGCGTGGACGGTACCGAAGCGGTGGTGTTTGCCTGCATCTTTATGGGCGTCTATATCGCTTGGCAGTTCCGTCACGTCAGTTGGAGTTTCGGCGCAGGCGCGGTGATTGCCCTCGTGCATGACGTGCTGGTGGTATTGCTGGCGCTGATGCTTTCGCGATTGGAATTTGACTTAACCACACTGGCGGCACTGCTCACGGTTATCGGCTACTCCGTACACGACACGATTATCGTTTCCGATCGGATTCGCGAGGATGCGGCCAAACGACGGCGCGAACCGATCGATTCGCTGATGAATCGCGCCATCAACGAAACCTTGGCGCGCACCCTGCTGACGTCCGGCACTGCGATGACCGTGTTGGTCGCCCTGCTCGCGCTGGGCGGACCAATCCTGCGTCCGGCTTCATTCACACTGCTCATCGGCGTCATAACCGGCACCTACTCGTCCATCTATATCGCCGGACCTGTGGTCCTGTACTGGGAGAGGGGTCACGTCAGCAAACGGCTTTCCAAAGCCGCTTAGCCCGGCTGCCGAAACCAGAGCGCTGGTTCGCGCTCAAGCTCGTACCAATTGGCCGTTACCCTTAATACCGGCCGTGGACTTTACCGGCTCACGCTTGCGGCCCCAACCGTGGCTGACGATCAGAGCGCTCTGCTGACGCTCGCATTGGAGCGCGCCGACGGTATCGAGCGCGTGGTCTTGAGCTGCCGTATCGCGACGCCCTTGACCGGGCACGACGCCGAGGATCCCAGCCTGCTCGGGCGGCTCGCGCCGTGGCTGGAACGGGAGTTCGAGCAAGTGCGCGAAGCGGCGCTAAAATCGATCCGCACCGAACACAAATTACTGGAGCTTCAATTCGACGCGGCAAACCGCGGCACGTTTTGATCACCTCGTAATCGCCCCAATCGAGAGCCGGGGCGTCTTGCGCAGGCCTTCAATCATTATCCGACGTGCGCACCTGCTACCGGTTCAGCGTGCTCGCTGGCCGGCGGCGCCATCGAGGTCACGAAGCGTGGCCGGCGCCATGCGATAAAGGCCGGCAATACCCACAACCCGATGAGCACGTTGGCAACCATCAACAGGATCAGCAATATGCTCATCTCGTTGTGGAACAACAAAGGTGAAAATACCCAGGGAATCATGCCCGCGACAATCACGAGAAAAGTCGCGAAAACCCATCCGCCGGTGGTACGCAGCGCGGTTGCGATCGCGCTTTCCAGTGGTTTGCCGGACGCGACCTCTTCGCGGATGCGCGCGACGGTGTAGATGCCGAAATCGATCCCCACGCCAATTCCGATAGTGATCACCGGAATGGTGTCGATGGTGAGTCCGATGCCATAGGCGTCCATATAAATGAAGGCGGCGAAATTCGCCATCACGCTCGCTATGGCAAACAGAATACCGGCTGTTATGGACCGGAAAACGACCGCGCAGCAAAGGAAAATCGCCGCCAGCGCCAAGGCGATGTTGAGGGTGTTCAGGTGCGAAATGACATCGTCGGCGGCCAGGTAGAGGCCCGCATCACCGCCCAGGTACAGCACTTTAACGTTGGTGAGGTCCGGCGCGGGTTTCACACGATGCTTGACAAAATAGGCGACGTCGGTGCGCAGGCGTCTAAGCCGGGTGTAGGTGTGATCCGGCAGCAGCACCCGGATACAGGTGCTGGTCATGTTGGGTGAGTTGGCGAAAAATTGATAGACCTCGTCGGGCGCGGTGCCGCTGAAGAAAAAGCCCCACAGGGCACCGCTCAGCGCATTGCTGTTCGGCATCGCCATGTATTTGGGAGAGCCGTTATGCAGCAATTGATTCATCGGCTTGGTCCCGACATTGGCGAAACTGATGACTGCGACCGCGTCGCCGCGGCTCATCAGGTAACTGCTCAGATCATCCATCATGCGCAACGTTCCGATCGCGATGCTCGAGTGCGGCTGCATGTAATTGGGTGTTTCGAGCACCACCCAGGCATAATTGGTCGGGATGAATTTGCTGATTTCCGCGGTATCGCGGTTTATCTTGGCGGCAGGGCGATAAATCGGCGTGCCCTCGGTCTGATAGCCAATCAGCGTACGTTGGCTCTCCACGACGCCGGCAATCAGCAGGAC
>JBOHWM010000047.1:0-2747 GCA_050736555.1 Binataceae bacterium (SeqCode) | reverse complement strand
GCTTCATGATGTCCGAGCATTGATCCATCGAGCCGGAGGATTCCTTGATGCCCACGACATTTTTGATTTCGCACATGCGCGCGAAGGTTTCCGGCATGATATTCGAGCCGGTGCGTCCCGGAATGTTGTACACGAAGAGCGGCAAATCGACGGCGGTGGCAACCGTCTTGTAATGGCGGAAGATGCCTTCCTGGGTCGGCTTATTGTAGTAGGGCGAAATCATCAGGGCGCCGTCGGCGCGCACCTCACGCGCGAAGGTGGTCAGCCGGATCGCCTCGGCGGTCGCGTTCGAACCGGTGCCGGCCAGCACCGGCACGCGGCGGCGCGCTTGTTCGATAACCGTTTTGATCACCTGCTCATGTTCGGCATGCGTGAGGGTTGCCGATTCACCCGTCGAACCGCATGGCACCAGGCCGTCGATCCCCGACTGGATTTGCCATTCGACCAGCTCGCGTAATGCCGTTAAATCAACCGCGCCATCACGAAATGGTGTGATAATCGCCGAGAAGGCCCCGCTGAACATAAGCATCACTCCCTGTTACGCCACTTCATCATCGCGCAAATCGATGGTGCCACGAAACACCTCAACCGCCTCACCCGTCATGAAGACGGCATTCCATGCCGACGGTTGGAAGAGCGCGTCGCCTGCACGACGCTCCTCATCGGATGCCGCAGCCATTTGCTTATCTACCTGTTCGCGCCATTCGATCTCCAGATTGCCGCCACGCAAAGACACGACAGCGCGGCGATCAGCGTGGCCGGTCAGCACGGCCGCAACCAGCGCGGCGCAGGCACCGGTGCCACAAGCCAGCGTCTCGCCCGAACCGCGCTCCCATACGCGCATCCGCAAGCGATCACGCGCGACCGGCAGGATGAATTCGGTGTTGACGTGGCGTGGGAAAAACGGGTGATGCTCGAACTGGCGGCCAAGTTTTGCGAATTCGGGATCATCCAGGTTGAAAATCGTGTCGTCCTTGACGAATACCACGCAGTGCGGATTACCCATCGAAACCGCCGTGATCCGCCAATCGCGCCCCGCGACTTCGAGCGGAAAGTCAATCACCCAGCCGTCCTTGTCAACCGGAATTGCACGGCCTTCGAGTATCGGCTCGCCCATATCGACGGTAGCCTCACAGGGCCGGCCGTGGCTGTCAAAGCCAAGCCTGATCGACTTGATTCCGCAATCGGTCTCGACCCTGATTGGATTGGCGCGGGTGTCTGAACTTTCGTAATGCAACCGCGCCAGGCAACGAATACCGTTGCCGCACATTTCGCCGCGGCTGCCGTCGGCGTTATACATCCGCATTTTGACGTCAGCGCGCGCGGACGGCGTCAGCATGATTAGGCCGTCGCCGCCGATGCCGAAACGGCGGTCTGAGAGGCGCCGGGCGAGCGCGCCCGGATCGGCAAGCGACAGGTTATCAGTGAAGACGTAGATATAGTCGTTGCCGCAGCCGTGCATCTTGACGAATTCGAGCTTAGGCATCGGGACCGCCCTTGAGCGTCACAATCTTTTCGCCGCGAATGAGGTCGTCGAAGTTTTCCCGTTCGCGAATCACGTGAAACTCGCTCCCGTTGACCATCACCTCGGCCGCGCGCGGACGGCTGTTGTAATTCGACGCCATCACGAAGCCATACGCCCCGGCGCTCATCACCGCCAACAAATCACCGCTACGGGCTTCCGGCAGTTCGCGTTCGCGTGCGAAAAAGTCGCCGCTTTCGCATACCGGTCCGACCACGTCGGCGATCGCGCGCGCGCCGCCAGGGCGGCGTTCAACCGGTTGAATCTCATGGTAGGCTTCGTAAAGCACCGGCCGGATCAGGTCATTCATGGCGCCGTCGACCACGATGAACCGCTTGACGTCGGTCTCTTTCACATAGAGCACCTTGGTCACCAGGATACCGGCATTGCCGACCAGTACGCGTCCGGGTTCGATGATGATCCTGAGGCCGAGCGTGCCCAGCGGTCCGAGCAACGCCGCGGCGTAAGCCGAGGGCGGCGGCGGTTCTTCCTGATAGGGGATGCCGAGGCCGCCGCCGAGGTCGAGGTACTTTATCTCGATGCCGTCGGCACGTAGCTGATTAATGATCGTCGCGACTTTGCGCGCGGCTTCGCTAAACGGCGCGGTATTCGTGATCTGCGAGCCAATATGCGTGCTGAGGCCGGCCACCTCGAGCCCGGCCAGCGTGCGCGCTTCGGCGTAGTATTCGCGCACCTGCGCCAGCGGCACGCCGAATTTGCTGTCGCGATGACCAGTCGAAATATGCGGATGGGTGCCCGGGTCGAGGTCGGGATTGACCCGCAGGCTGACCGGCGCCGGCAAATTCATCCGGCGTGCGATAGCGGCAATCCGATGCAGTTCCGGACGCGACTCAACGTTGATCATCAAGATCGCGTGGCGCAAAGCCGCCTCGATTTCCCCGTCGGTCTTGCCCACCCCGGAAAACACGATTTTGCGTGGATCCGCGCCCGCCGCCAGGCATCGCATCAACTCGCCCACTGAAACGATATCGAAACCGGCGCCCATATCGCCGAAAAGCTTGAGGATGCTCAGGTTGGAGAGCGCCTTCATGGCGAAGCAGATCAGATGGTCGGTGTGGGCAAAAGCCTCGTTGAGCACGCGGAAATGGCGGCGCAGGGTGCGCGCGCTATAGATATACAACGGCGTCCCAAGGCGCGCAGCCAATTCACTCACGGCGACGTCTTCGGCGCAGAGCTGGTTAGCCTTGTAATTGAAATAATTCAT
>JBOHWM010000046.1:0-3871 GCA_050736555.1 Binataceae bacterium (SeqCode) | reverse complement strand
GTACGAAGAAGCGGCTGAGCATTTCGATGTGATTCACTCGCACATCGATTATTGGAGCTTTCCCTTCGCGGCCAAAAGCTCGGTGCCAACTGTGTCCACGATGCATGGACGGCTCGATATTGAGGATTTGTATCCGGTTTACCGGCGCTTCCGCTCAATGCCGCTGGTGTCCATCAGCGATTCGCAGCGGACGCCGTTGCCCTTTATGAACTGGGTGCGGACCATTTACCACGGATTACCACGCGATCTGCTGAAGTTCAGCGCCGGGCCGGGTGAGTATCTGGCATTTCTGGGCAGAATTTCGCCGGAAAAAAGCCCGGATATCGCGATCAAGGTGGCGCGCAAGGCCGGCATCCCGCTCAAGCTGGCGGCCAAGGTGGACGTGGTCGATCGCGAATATTTTGAAACCGTGATCAAGCCGCTGCTCGCACCTCCCGATATCGAGTATATCGGTGAGATCAATGAAAAAGAAAAAAGCGAATTCCTCGGCCATGCACTCGCCCTGATGTTTACGATTAACTGGCCGGAGCCGTTCGGGCTCGCCATGATCGAGGCAATGGCTTGTGGCACGCCCGTAATCGCGCGTCCGTGCGGTTCGGTGCCCGAGATCGTCAAGCCTGGAATTACGGGATTTATCGCCGACCGGGTTGACGAACTGGTGACGGAAGTGGATCGTGTGGGGAAAATTTCGCGCGAGGCTTGCCGCAAGGAGTTCGAAGATCGTTTCGCGGTGGAGGGGATGGTGGATGCGTACGAGCAGCTTTACCGCTTGCTGATCGAGCGAGGAGAATCGCGAGCGGCGGGCCAGACCGGCGTCAGCGCGACGGCCCGCCGGTAAAGCGCGCCCGGGCGGTTTAAGCGGATCATCGGCGGTTCGTGAAAAGCCGTATCGTTATTCCCCGACTTTCAGCCCGCGAGAGCGTCTCGGGCGGGGCCAAAACCCGCCCGGTTCTCAAGGTCGGTACCGATTTTTATATCCTTGCGTCGTCACTTGGCTCGCGCCGGATAACACGCGTGCTTGCAAACGGTCAAAGTTTCGCAGTTTTCGACGCGGGCGGCGATATTGTGGAATCGCCGCTCGAAGCGCTGGGCTTCTTCACCCGTGACACCCGCTATCTCAGCCGATTCGAAATTAGAATTGCGGGTAAGACTCCGCATTTCCTCAATTCGTATTTGAGCGACGATAAAGCGCAATTCCGCGTGAATCTGACTAATCCTGACTTGGGTGTTCGCGCCGGCATGATCAAGTTGCCCCGCGACTTGATCCAGATTGAGCGCAGTTGGGTGTTGATGGATACCGCGCTGTTCCATCGCCTGGTCGTGCGCAATTATGCCGGTTCGCCGGTCGAACTGCCGCTGGAGCTTTCGCTCGGGGCCGATTTCGCCGACGTCTTTGAAGTACGCGGGGTCAAACGCAAACACCGCGGCGAATTGCTTAAGCCTGAACTCGGCCGTAACAGCCTGCGTTTCATCTACGACGGTCTCGACGGCGCCCGGCGGGTTACCGAGATCCTGTTCGAGGGCACACCCAGCAATCTGGACCACGCCCATGCGGATTACCTGCTCAAGCTCGAACCTGATCAGAGCGTTGACCTCGAAGTGCGTGTGACCAGCGCCTACGAGGGCGAACGCGCGCGCCCAAGCCGGAAAAGTCCGGCTAATTTTCATCGCGCGCTGGCGGCGCGCCGGACCGAAATCGCCGAGTCGCAGGCCAAATGGGCACGGCTGTCAGCCGGCAACGAAATGTTCGACGGGATGCTGCGCCGCTCGATGGCGGACCTCAACTCGATTATCACCCACGACGGCAAAAGCAGCTTCATGATGGCGGGTATCCCGTGGTTTGCCACCTTGTTCGGGCGTGACAGCCTACTCACGACCATGGCGCTGATGTCCTTCAATCCGGAGATCGTTGTCAGCACGCTTAAGTCGCTCGCGCACCTGCAGGGCAACAAGATCGACGAAACGCGTGACGAGCAGCCCGGCAAAATCGTCCACGAAGTACGCGAAGGCGAAATGGCGGCGACCGGCGAAGTGCCCTTCGGACGTTATTACGGCAGTGTTGATTCAACCCCGCTGTACTTATGGCTGCTCGGACGTTACGTGACGGAAAGCGGCGATCTCGCGCTGGCCGAGGAATTATGGCCAAGCGTCAAACATGCACTGGAATGGATTCAACGCTGGGGCGACCGCGACGGCGACGGCTATGTCGAGTATTTGCGCGAGACGCCGCGCGGATTGGCTAACCAGGGTTGGAAAGATTCCTTCGACGCCATTTCTCATGCCGGCGGCGAATTAGCCAAGCCGCCCATCGCGCTGGCCGAAGTGCAGGGCTACGTCTATGCCGCTTACACCTACATCGGTGAAGTGGCCGGACGCCTGGGCCACTCCGACATGGCTGATTTTCTCGCCACCCGGGCTGAAGCCCTCAAGCAGGCGTTCTCCCGCGACTTCTGGCTGGACGAAGAACGCACCGTCGCTCTCGCGCTCGACGGCGACAAGCGGCCATGCCGGGTGATGGCTTCCAATGCCGCCCATTGCCTTGCCACCGGCCTGTTGAGCGACGACCAGGCGGCCACGTTGTCGGGACGACTGCTCGCCGACGATATGTTTTCCGGTTGGGGCCTGCGCACGCTCGGCGCCGGCGAGCGCCGCTACAATCCCATGAGCTATCATAACGGCTCGGTTTGGCCGCATGACAACGGTCTTGCCGCGATGGGGTTGGCGCGGTACGGCAATCGCGCCGGCGCATTGCGCATCCTGGAAGGACTCTTCGACGCTTCGGTCCGTCTTGGCGGCGGTAGCCTGCCGGAACTCTTCTGCGGCTTCCCGCGTGAACAACGGCTCGGGCCGGTGCCCTATCCGGTCGCCTGTCATCCGCAGGCCTGGTCGGCCGCAAGTGTCTTCATGATCTTGCAGGCCGTGATGGGCCTGCACATCAACGGTTTCGAAAAACGAGTGGTGGTCGACACACCGGTAATCCCGCCGTGGCTCGAATCGATCACGGTGGAGGACCTCAGGGTCGCCGACGGCGCGGTTTCTTTCGTGCTCAGGCGCACGCTTAAGACTGCGACATTGGAAGTGCTCTCACGCCGCGGCTCCGTCAGCATCGAAGTGCTGAAATAATTTCGTCGCGAGCAAACGTTCAGCGGACGATGCCAATCAAGCGCGTCCGCGCGCGAAGCGATCAAGGAGCCTGCGGCGTGCGCGCCGGGTTGTTGGAAAAGGTCGGGCAACTCGTCGGCAATGTCGCGCTAGGCACTCCTTCGCAGTCGTTGGTAAAGGCCAGGTTGCCGTTCGCGTCCAAGGACACGATCCAGATGGTGTCGTAGTCGTTGCCGTTCCATACAGGCAGTTGCGCGGAATTGTCCGGTCTGGCAGGCCGGTAATAGTTATCCAGCAAATCCTTGACCATCTGCCCGATGTTGAAGTGTTCCCAACCGATCAACAGCGTGGCATTGCTGAAACCGGCGTTGGCACCGGCGACGGCCTCGTGCATGAAAAAGAAGCGGATTGCGGCGCTTTCTCCGGTGTTCCATTCATTCCAGTCTACGCCGTTGGCCAAATGCATCGGCAGGCCGTAAGCAATCGCGAACGGCTCGACGGTGAGTGCCGCACGCACGTAGGAGTTGCGATGCACTCCGACCGGATACGACGGGTCGGGACCGTAAACTGCAAAATTGTGGGGCCGACGCCCGCCGGTGTCAGCGGTGATTTTGCGATATAGGATGGCCGGCGCGCCCAGCGCGCGCCATTGGCCCCGGCATACATAGTTGCCGTTCTCAAACTGATTATTGGGATGAGCTTCGGCGTGGCGAACGAAGTAGACCCTCTCGTTAGTGTTAAGTCCGGCGAGCGGTGTTAATCCTAGCTC
>JBOHWM010000045.1:0-3313 GCA_050736555.1 Binataceae bacterium (SeqCode) | reverse complement strand
GACTACCTAGACTAGCGAAGCGCTCTTGCGCGCGGCACGCAAAGCCGTCCGCAACCAAGTGAACGAAGTGAACCGAGTAAGCGAGTCCGCGAACCGCATTCAAGGTCAGGCGTGTAACCAGGTGATGGTTCAATGCGCTGGCGGCCTTCTAGATTAAACCAAACCACCCCTCGCCCGCTGCGCCGCTTTACCATCAATCCGTGTTTCCCGCGAATACGGATGCCCGCGTGATGGCGAACGGCGCGCCTAAACTTCGTTGACGGGATGATATTCGCCGAACACCCGGCGCATCGCGTCCGCGATTTCGCCAAGCGTACCGTAGGAGCGCACCGCCTCCACGATGGCCGGCATCAGGTTGGTTCCCTCGCGCGCGTCCCGTTCGACTCGTGCGAGCGCCTTATGCGCCGCCGGTTGATCGCGTTCCGAACGGATCTTTGCGAGGCGCGCCCGCTGTTTCTCCTCGATTGCCGGGTTGACCTTGAGAATGTCCCCGGGTGGCGCGTCGCCCGAGGTGAATTCGTTGACGCCGACGATGATGCGCTGCTTGGTTTCGATCTCGCGCTGATAAAGGAAAGCGGCGTTCTGAATCTCGCGCTGGGGATAGCCGCGTTCAATCGCCGCGACCGCGCCGCCGAGGTCATCGATACGTTCGAGATATTCGAGCGCGCGCTTTTCCAGTTCATTAGTGAGACTCTCGAGGTAAAAAGAGCCGCCAAGCGGATCCACCGTATCGGCCACGTCGGTTTCATGCGCGATCACCTGCTGCGTGCGCAACGCCAGCAGCGCCGAAGTTTCGCTGGGCAAGGCCAGCGCCTCGTCCCTGGAATTTGTATGGAGCGATTGCGCGCCGCCCAGCACCGCGGCGAGCGCCTGCAACGTCACCCGCACGACGTTATTGTCGACCTGCTGCGCGGTGAGGGTCGAGCCCGCCGTCTGCGCATGAAAGCGCATCATCATCGAGCGTTCGTCCCGCGCGCCGAAGCGCTCCTTCATGATACGCGCCCATAGCCGCCGTGCGGCGCGGAATTTGGCAATCTCCTCAAAGAAATTGTTGTGGACGTTGAAGAAGAACGAGAGCCGGCTGGCGAAGGCATCAACCTTGAGCCCAGCCTTGACCGCCGCTTCGACATAGGCGATGCCGTCGGCGAGGGTGAAGGCCAATTCCTGCGCCGCGGTCGAGCCGGCCTCGCGGATATGGTAGCCCGAAATCGAAATGGTGTTCCAATTCGGCACTTCATGGCTGGCAAATTCGAAAATATCCGTGATGATGCGCATCGAGCCACGCGGCGGATAAATGTAGGTGCCGCGTGCGACGTACTCCTTGAGGATATCGTTCTGGATGGTGCCGTTGAGCTTATCCCATCCAACGCCTCGTTTTTCCGCCACCACCAGATACAGCGCCAGCAGGATGGAGGCGGTCGCATTGATCGTCATCGAGGTGGAGATGCGCGCCAGTGGCAATTCCGCCAGCAGGGTCTCCATATCGGCTAGCGAGCCGATCGCGACCCCAACCCGTCCGACTTCGCCGCGCGCCAGTGGGTGATCGGCGTCGCGTCCCATCTGGGTCGGCAAGTCGAAGGCAACCGAAAGCCCGGTTTGACCGTTCTGAAACAGGTAACGGTAGCGCCGGTTGGATTCCTCCGCATCGCCGAACCCGGCATACTGGCGCATCGTCCATAGCCGTCCGCGGTACATGGTCGGCTGCACGCCACGGGTGAAGGGATACTCGCCGGGAAAGCCGAGCTCCCTGAGATAATCAAAGCCGTTTAAGTCGGCGCTGTCATACTCGCGTTTGACTTCAATCCCGGAACTGGTGACAAAGCGCTCACGCCGTTCACCGCCGCGCTTGAGCGCCGGCTCGACGCGCGTTTGCTGCCATTGATGGCGGGCGGATTCGATGGGTTGATCGTCGGCCATGATAGTTGTCGCCTCGCTTATTCGATAATCAGCAGGATGTCGCCCTTTTCCACGGTCTGGCCCGCCGTCACTTTGACTTCTGCCACTTTGCCCGCTTTAGACGCCTTGAGTTCATTTTCCATTTTCATGGCCTCGACCACCACCACGCCTTGTTGGAAAGCGACTTCGTCGCCGGGATTGACGAGGACGTTGATCACCCGCCCCGGCATCATCGCCTTGAGTTCGGCACGGCCTTGAGCCTGCGGCCGGGAGCCGGCGGGCTTGCGGCTGCGTGCGCTATCGACCAACGTGACGTGGGTCAGAGCGCCGCGTACCGACACGACCATTTCCTCGCCCTCGTGCATGACGTCCAAATCGAACGAGCGATGGTCCACCAGTACTGAAAAGGACGAGTCGCCCACGCGTTCGATATCCGCCTCGAAGGCGTGGCCGCCAAGGGTGGCGCGAATACGATTGCCGGCCAGCTCTTCCATTTCCACTTCATGCTGGCGGCCTTCGACGGTGGCTATGTAACGCGATGACATCGGCGGCTCTCCTGGCAAACTTCCATACAATTATCTTCTATCTTCGCTCATTCCATCCGCGGCCTCGAATCCGGATTGTCAGATCCAAAGCTCAGTTATCATTCCTTGAACGCAGCTCACGGACTCGTAATCCTGATACCGCTCGCAGACATTCCGAAACGCGGACTCGCTTGCTCGCTCCGCATCCGTTTCGCTAGGGCGCTCGGCTCCGCTTCGCTCCGCCTAATGTGCTCGCCAAGCCTTACGGCGCCGCTGGTTCTGAACGGAGTCCGCGAAGTGATGAACCCCGCGAAAGCGTCAGGAAGAAAAGTAGCATCCGGGATTCTTCGCCGCGCTCAGAAGACAGAGCCATACTTGTGCGGAGGTTCCCCGGTGTTATCTCCGCAACATTTCGAGGCGGCTCAGCATCCGCCAGGCCGAGACCGCGGCCGCGGGTGTCATCGTGGCGGACGCCGCCGCATGATTATCGTGATTGCGCTGCGCCATAAAGGCCGCCGCTAGAATCGCCGCCATGCGCGCGTCGTCGTGTTGTTCTGGCACGTTTTCGGGATGGTACTCCTGCTTGATGAAGTTGGTATCGAAGTCACCGGCGATAAAGCGCGGATGACGCATGATCCAGCGATGGAACTCCAGGTTGGTGGTCAACTCGCCGGCGATAGTGAATTCATCGAGCGCCCGGCGCATGCGTTCGATGGCCTCGTTGCGATCGCGTCCCCAGGCCGCCAGCTTGGCGATCATGGGATCATAGAAGACCGGCACTTCGGCCCCGCTGTAAACGCCGCTGTCAACGCGCACCCCGGGTCAGTCGGGAAACTTGAGCGTCTCGATTTTCCCTGGCGCGGGCACGAATCCGGCCGCCGGATCCTCAGCAT
>JBOHWM010000044.1:0-8308 GCA_050736555.1 Binataceae bacterium (SeqCode) | reverse complement strand
ACATCGCGAAGGCGCACGGCGGCTATTCGGTGTTTGCCGGGGTGGGGGAGCGCTCGCGCGAGGGCAACGACCTTTATCACGAAATGTCCGAGGCCGGCGTCATCGATCAAAAGGATCTGTCGAAGTCGAAGGTCGCGCTGGTTTACGGCCAGATGAACGAACCCCCCGGCGCCCGCATGCGCGTCGCCCTCTCGGCACTCGCGATGACCGAGTATTTTCGCGACGAGAAAAACCAGGATGTGCTGCTTTTCATCGACAATATTTTCCGCTTCGTGCAGGCCAACTCGGAAGTTTCGGCGCTGCTCGGGCGGATGCCGAGCGCGGTCGGTTATCAACCCACGCTGGGGACCGACATGGGCGAACTGCAGGAGCGCATCACGACTACGAAGAAAGGTGCGATCACGTCGGTGCAAGCCATCTTCGTGCCCGCCGACGACTATACCGACCCCGCTCCGGCCACGACCTTTTCACATCTGGACGCGATCACCGCGCTGGACCGCAAAATTTTCGAAAAGGCGATCTTTCCAGCGGTCGACCCACTGGGTTCGAGCTCACGGATTCTCGACGCGCAAATCGTTGGCCAAGAGCATTACGACGTGGCGCGGCGCGTGCAACAGATCCTGCAACGTTACAAAGACCTGCAGGACATCATCGCGATCCTTGGCATGGACGAATTGTCTGCCGAGGATAAACTCGTTGTTGCCCGAGCCCGTCGCGTCGAGCGGTTTTTGTCGCAGGCGATGCATGTGGCGGAGCCTTTCACCAATATTCCGGGTGCCTACGTGCCGCGCAAGGAGACGGTGCGCGGCTTCGGCGAGATTCTCGACGGCAAATGCGACGATTTGCCTGAGCAGGCGTTCTACCTGGTTGGCACTATTGATGACGCGAGGGCCAAAGCCGACCGCCTCGCACGTGGCGAAGCCCGCTAACGCGCACTCTAGTTGCGTTCAACAATGACAGAAGCGGCCTGGAAAGCGCCCGAGGCATTTTAGACCCACGATGGCTGATACGTTTCCGTTCAAACTGGTGACGCCGACCGGAGTGGTTTTCGACGATGTGATCGAGCAGGCGACGGCGGTCAATCCGCTGGGCGAATTCGGCGTACTCGCCAACCATACCGATTACGTGACCTCGCTCGACCCTGGAATGTTGACGCTCAGGCTCGCCGACGGTCATTACAACGAATACTTGCTGATTGGCGGTTTAGCCGAGGTCAAGGAAGGCGTCATGACCGTGTTGGCGCTCGACGCCATCGCGCCCGGCGCGATCGATCCGGCCGCCGCGGCGCCCGAAGTGCAAGAAGCCGAACGGCACATGGCGCAGTGCAGTTTTTACGATCCCGGTTATATCGAGGCGGAAAATTCGCTCAAGCTGGCGCGTGCGCGCGCCGAAGTCGAGCAGTTACGCCGCGCTCCCCGTTAGAAACGCGCGCCTTTTTGTCATTCCGGGCGCCAACGAATAATCCCGGATTCCTTTCACGGCAGGCAGACGTTGTGGCCCTGCTTGAGGCAAGCCTGAAGTGGCGTCAGCACCGGCGTTGACAGCCCGATCGCTTCCGTCACGCTGTTATCGTAGTTGTTCACCATCCAGAGATTGCCCGCCGCATCGCCGACCACCGCAAACTGACCTCGGTACGTCGCCCATGGCGTGAAGTTAAGTCCCGTTTTGTAACTGCTCGAAGCAACCAGTTCGCTGAGGCTGTTACCGATGTCGTTGGTAACCCAGACATTGTTGGCGCTATCGAGCGCGAGCGCGGATGGAAAGATAAACGTCGCGCCGGGGCTGCCTGTGTTCGAGTTGTTAAAAGATTGGCCATTACAACTCGCGCTGGAGCATCCCGCTGGCAATTCGCTGACACTGTCGTTGCGGGCGTTGACCATCCAGATATTTCCCGCGGTATCGAGGCCAAGCGAAATGGGATTGCTGAACGACGCGCCGCCGGTATTGGAGTTGTTGAAGTTCGCGCCGGCGCAGCTCGCGCTCGAACATCCCGCCGCGAGCCTGCTCACGCTGTTGTTGCGGTAATTGGCCACCCACAAGTTGCCGGCCGGATCCAATGCGAGCGCAACCGGAAGACTGAATGCCGCGCCCGGATTGCCGGTATTGGAATTGCTGAAGTTTTCACCGACGCAACTGCTGGAAGAACATCCAGCGAGCAATGCGCTGACGCTGTCGCCGTCCAAATTCGTGATCCACAGGTTACCCGCGGAGTCGAACGCGAGCGCGAACGGGGAATTGAAGATGGCGGCGGCGGGCGCGAAATTGAAGCCGGTCTCATAGCCGCTCGCGGCGGTAAGTTCACTCACACTATCGTTGTTCAGATTCGCCGCCCACAGATTGCCCGAGCTATCGAACGCGAGCGCGGTGGGAAAATCGAGATTCGCACCCGGCGGCGAGAGGTTCAAAGCATTGGTATAGCCATTCGCGGCGATCAATTCGGTTATGCTGTCGCCGGCGCCGTTGACTACCCATACGTTGCCGGGCGCGTCAATCGCGAGCGCATACGGCGCGCTGAACTGGGCGTTACTGGGCGCGTAATTCAGCGCCAGCAGCCAACTCCCTGGCGCCGCATTCAGGCCGGGCGTAAAAGGCGGATTATCCGGCATCAGGTTGAACAGGCTATTGACGTTGTTAACCGGATTGCGTGCGATATTGAGCGCCGCTTGCAGCGTGGTCGTCGGCGCAGTTCCGCCCGGCGGCGTGGCGGCGCTGAACAGGCCCTGGCAGGCAGCCGAGGCCACGCCAGAAGAATTAACACATACTGCAAGAATATTCGCCAGACTGTAGAGCGCGGTGGTCGGCGACGTGAGACCATTCGGAAAGGAGGCCGGCGCCAGCCCCGTGGTCACATCGACCAGATTCTTCGAACTTACCGTTACGTCGGCATTACTGAGCCCGGTCTGATTGGTCGAAGAGGTCCCGATGTCCTGACCCGAGGGATCAAGGAACTGGGACAGCGCCCAGGTCGTCGCAACCGTGGTTGCCTCATTGACCACGACTGAATCGGGCAAACTGTAGCACGGACCCAGGGCGGCGCTCAGCGCAATTGCGGAATTTCCGCCTTCTCGGCCGCTCACCGTGCCACCGGTCGCGACCAGATAGACATCCTGCGCATAGCCACTGGAGTGACAGGTGAGGATTGGCACAGAGAAGCTACCGTCTGCCCGAGAGCTGACCTGCGCGAGCTGGATCGCGCCTTTGCCATAGCCGTTGGCGCCCGCCTGATAGGCGGTTATCGAGGCACCGCTAATCGGGCGGCCGTTTGACGGCGCGCCACTATCAAGAAAACCCGTGATGACGTGTGTCGGTGTCGGTGTCGGCGTGGGCGTAGGTGTCGGCGTTGTAGTTGAGGTCGGCGTCGGAGTTGGGGGAGGCGGAGTCGGCGTTGCGGTTGGAGTTGGCGTGGGTGAAATGGTCGGGGTTGGAGTGGGATTCGAATGCACCGACGGATTGTTGTCGCCGCCACATGCGTAGAGCAGCGGCAGCCCCAGGAATATAAGGCAACACAGCGAAAGCTTGACTACGTGATTACGCGGCGACGCCAGCCTCGTTCGACTCATGCTCCCCCCTAGCGCGACATCGGGTCTCAGGCTAACCCTCTTACTCTTTACAACCTAGATATCCGTAGATCAATTCGTTCAAGCAATTCAACATGATCGCGAAAAAACAGACTTTTATAATGATTATTTACCCTATACAACGTTAGTTGCTTGGAATTCATTCGTTTTCCATGTTACATGTGTCTGTTCAATCAGACTTCTACAAACAAGTTCGCGAGGAGCGCCTAGTGTTAACGATGCACTTTGTCAGGCGGTATTACGGATTCACGCTGTTTATCGCGGGCCTATTCTTAGCCGGAATGCTTTGGTGCGGGCGCGCTTACGCCCAGACGCCGACGCCGACTCCCCCTGTTATCTGCAACGACTCGGCGGGCCAAACCTTGCCCCCCGGCAGTGCGACTACCAATTTGCAGGTCACCGGACCGTGCGAAGTTAAGGCTGGCACCTACACCTTCAAGAACGTCAACATCTACAGCGCCGGCGGCAGCAACGGCAGCTTGAATTTCGACGACGCCAAGGTCGACTTTTATGCCGAGAATATCGTCATTGAGAATAACGGCAGCCTGATTGCGGGTTCGCCCGCTGCTCCGATTGGGACCAATGGCGGGCAGGTTACGATTCATCTCTGGGGCGCGCAAAACGACCCCGGCGTTACCTGTGCTACCAATGCTCAATGCGGCGTGCCGAGCACGATTTGGGGCTCCAATCCGCGCACGATGCCGCCGATGCTGAATCCGGCTTCGTGCAATTCGTCATCGCTGCCGGGCGGCGTCAACGATTGTTTCTATTCCTATGAGGCGCTGGATGCGGCCGACAAGACGAGCAATCCCAACGCCTGGTTCGGCCACAAAGTTCTGGCCCTATCCTATGGCGGTACGCTGCAGCTCTACGGCAAAAAGGGTGCGATTTATCCTGGCAAAGTGCCGGTGCCGTGTGCCGAGAGTGATCCCTCGTGCACCGGTACAAGTTGGGGGCGCTTGCAAGGAACCTTGCTGCCCGGCGCTACGAGCCTGGTAATCGATCGCGCGGTCGATTGGCAGAGCGGCGATCATATCGTGGTCACCACCACCGATTATCTGCCGGGCCATTCGGAGGAATTGATCATCAACGGCACTCCCACCGTTAATGGCAATACCACCACGATCAATTTTACCAATGCCGACACCACCGTGACCGGGGCCAAATGGCCCCACAACGGCCAGATGTTCGACCTTTCGAACACCTCCTATCCAGGTATTTCACGACTCGGATTGAACATCACTTCCGCCGATACGCGTGCGGCCGTGGGCCTGCTGACCCGCAGCATCCGCATTGTCTCTGAGGGTGACACGCCAACCACGCCGTTTCCGGCGCCGCCTGCCGCTGGCAGCGGCCCCGGCTACTATTTTGGTGGACATACCATCGTCAGACAGGGGTTTGCGAGCTACCAGGTGCAGGGGGTGGAGTTCTTTCACCTTGGACAGGGCGGCGACATCATGCACTATCCGGTGCATTTTCACATGGACCGCCGGACGCCAACTGTGGTAGGCACGGGCGAACCGCCCACGTTTGTCAAGGACAGCTCGATCTGGGATTCGATGACGCGCTGGATCGTGATTCATGGAACGCAGGGCGTGCGCCTGGCGCGTAACGTCGGTTTCAGGTCAATCGGTCACGGCTATTACCTCGAAGACGGCACCGAGACCGGCAACCAGTTGTATGCGAATCTCGGGGTGTTCGCGCGCGCGGCGGTCGCCAACGTCCAGAATCCGCGCCAGGTGCCGGGGATTCTGACCACCAACGACGCGTGCTGCGTGGATAATGTAAATATTTGCGCAACATCGGGCGACAAGACCTGCGCGATCGGCTACGACAATTTCCCCTATTACTCAGATGCGAACCATCCGGCGGTCTTTTGGATCATGAACGGCTGGAATGATTTCGAGTACAACATGGCGGCTGGCGCGGGCACCTGCGGCGCCTGTTATTGGTTCGTGCCGGGCGCGGTCAGCGGACCGTCACAGACCGAGAAATGGTTCGGATATGCCAGCGAGCAAGTGGGGGCGGGCCGCGCCGGCACCACGCCATTACAGAAGTTCGTGGGAAATACCTGCAGCTCCGCGATGGAAGGTTTCATGGAAGTGGGCGCCAGCTCAACTTGTCTCGGCGTCAACTTCATGGACCCGAGCAAGGTCGTGGCGGGCTCGACCTTGCCGATATTGCCTTCGGCTCAGGCGTCACAAAATTATCCAGTTGACCCGGTAAAAAATCCGAATCCGCTGTACTGGCCAATCATCGGCGGCGGTGGACGTCTGGCGACGCGCTGCCCGGGGGTGGACCAAGGCAACGCTTCGGCTGATTGTTCGGCGGTTCCCATCTGCTCCGACGGCAATCACGCCACCTGCGACGTCACTGTGCTCGACCGTTTCATGACGTCGTTCAACTGGGCGCAAAACAATTTTTCCGCGATTTGGGTAAGGCCCTTCTGGTCACTGGTGGTCAACAGCGTGATCAGCGACGTGCAGGGCGCTGGGCTCAATTTCGTCACCAGCGGCGATTACAGCAAGGCCTCGGTGATCACCGGCTTTTGGGCGCTGGCACGCAAGACCGCCTTTATCGGCAGCACGCAATGGCAGAATCCTAATAGCGACTTGTCAAAAAATCCGCTGGCCTCGAGCGCGGGTCCCTTCAACCCCTTCATTGCCACTTACGGCCAGGCCAAGGTACCCGGCCTGAAATGCGCTCCCTTCCCCACCAACGGTAACCCCAATAATGCGTACTGCATGGATCAGGCCGAGGGCGTGAGCATGCAGCTCACTAACTTTGGCGTGGCCCAGCGCCTGTTCAGTGTCTATGACGGCCCGACTTACCAGGATTCCAACGCCTATATAAATATCCATCCGACCTACCTGACCAGCGACGGAACCGCGACCGGCGGCGTTATAGATGACCACGGCAAGTGCGAACCCGACCCCAATAATGGTAATCCGTGTCAATTCGCCGGGTTTATGAATGGCGGCCTCAACGGCCTCAAGGCCTACCGTACCGGCAAAGCCAGCGAGGCGCGCTGCTATCTGCCCAACGCGGCGATCGGATGGAAGCAGCCCAACGGTTTCTACTACGCGCCGGCCTTCCATTCGGTGAATCTGTTTTTCAGCGGAGTCGATATCCGCCACTTCGTGACCGAGCCATTCTTCGAGCCGGGTCTCTTCGACTTCAAGACCAAACTGGATGAAACCAAGGACAATTACTGTTCGTGGAATCCCGGCTATTTCAACGGCTTTACCGATATCGATCGCGAGACCGTGCTGAACGACGATGATGGCACCCTGACCGGCCTGACCAGCCCGGTCGGTTACTCAACTCCGACGCCTACTCCGGCAGCAACGCCAAGCGTTAACGTGGCGCCGACGAAGTACGAAACCATTTCGGTCAACCAGGAGCCTTTCTTCGACGCACCGACGGAAACGAGCGAATGCGCTTCGGACGTCGCCTCGAATGCGGCCAAAGACGCCAAGTGTCCGCCCTCAACCGCCAAAACGAGCCCGTATGAGTATGTGACGACAGCGCTTTATCCTGAATGCGCGCTGAGCGTGCCACTGCCGCCCCCGCCACCCGCCCCGCAGCCGCTATTTTTGCAATGCAGCGATGCGAACTGGATGAGCATCTGCACGAATCCACCTGGGTCGCCTGGCGCCTGCGTGGGAGTTCCTATCTATCGCCAGCTCTTAGTTAAGGGTGAAAGCGTAGGGCTAAAACAGGTCAAGCGGATGATGGGGCAGAATACGTTCCAGCGCAGCGGCCTCACCGTCAATCACGGCAGCTATTACATCGATACCAACGTCTCGAAAAAGACACAGACTGATAATGGCGCGCAGAGCTTCAACGTGTTTACCGGCGGCGGCGTTTACGATTTGTTCTTCGTCTATGCCAAGCCCGACACGCAGCAGACCTATACGATGTTCGTGGGCAAGGATATTCCGAACACCGACGGAAAGACCTTTGCTCAAACGAATGTGAAATTCGGTTACGTGGCGATCGAGACCGCCAAGTATACGTTCGCGGCGGCCAACGGCGGCGCCTTGCCCTCGGGATGGAGCAGCAATTATGACCCGGGAAAAGGTATCTTGACCCTGACCACGGATATGTCGGGCATCGCCAGCGCCTTTAATCTCAACAGCACCGTTCCGCGTTCAAACCCGCCGGTGTCGCTGGGCCAGGAGCTGTGCCAACCCTCAACGATGTGTAGCTGGGTCAAAAATGGCGGCGCAGGTAGTTGCCAGTGCAACCCTAGCAGTCCGTATTTCAACACCTGCAACCAGAAGAATCCCGCCGGTCAGACCGTATGCAGTTGGTCGGTCAAGGATCTCGATTGTCCGGCACAGGGTTGCCCCGCTTTCCAGATAACGTTTCCGTCGAGCCAGTATTTTGTCGCCAACGACACCAGTCACCGGCCCAAGCCCAGCATGTTCAACTTCGTGGCGAGCGGCACAAGCTTTGACTGGAACGTGCCGTTCAATCTGGAGAGCTCAGATATCGCAGGAGCCCAGTGCGCCTATACTCAACAGCCGCCGCTGGCATGTAAGGGCCTAAGCGCCCGCCTGGAACGGCGGATGCGGTAATCCGGCTGAGCGAAATCCCCGCGCGGTTATAAGAAAATGATGAGGCAGGCGGGCCGTAACTGGCGCGCCTGCCTCATTAACGTCAGCGAATGGAGAATCAGGCGGTCGCGTTACGCTCGGCGGCCGGAGCGAGGCTCAAACCGCGCG
>JBOHWM010000043.1:0-8024 GCA_050736555.1 Binataceae bacterium (SeqCode) | reverse complement strand
AGATGCAACTGGTCTTTCAGGACCCCTACGCGTCGCTAAATCCACGCATGAAAGTGCGCGCGATCGTCGGCGAAGGCATCGATATTCATCGCTTGGCGCGCGGGCGTCAGCGCGAGCAGCGAATCGTCAAACTGCTGGCGATGGTGGGGATGGGAACCGACGCGCTCGAGCGCTATCCTCACGAGTTCTCAGGCGGACAGCGCCAGCGTATCGGCATCGCGCGCGCGCTTGCGGTTGAGCCGCGTTTTTTAGTGCTGGACGAACCGGTTTCGGCGCTCGACGTTTCAATTCAGGCGCAGATAATCAATCTGTTGCAGGATTTGCAGGATCAGTTAAAGCTGACCTATTTGTTTATCGCGCATGATTTGCGCGTGGTCGAGCATATCAGCCAGCGGGTTGCCATCATGTACCTGGGCAAAATTGTGGAACTGGCTGACCGCGACGAAATCTATGCCAACCCGCATCATCCTTATACGCGCGCGCTGCTTTCCGCCATTCCAACGATCAAAACCGCCGAGCGTGGCGAGCGCATCAAGTTACCGGGCGAAATGCCAAGTCCGTTGAAACCGCCGCCGGGCTGCGCCTTCCATCCGCGCTGCCCTTATGCGAAAGATATTTGCCGTAAAGTCGAACCGCCGTTGCTTTCCGGGCGCAACGGCCACGCGGTGGCTTGCCATGTCTTTCCCGCAGTTTAAAATCGGCTCCGTCCCAAAACGGTGACATCATGCGGTTGACCGATTCGGCGTCAAGTGACTGGAATGTGGGAATATCCGGCAATCCGTCCACGCCTGTCGCCAGCATCCCGCGCGCACCCGGTCAGGCGTGGGTTGAAGAACGCACGCGCGTCGCGGTGGGGCGTAACATCAACGTCTCCGGCAAGCTGGTTTTTCAAGAACCGGTGCGCATTGAGGGACATTTCCGAGGCGAAGTGAGTTCAAGCGAACTGGTCGTGCTATCAGAGACGGCGACCGTTGAGGGGCGCGTGCGCACACCTCGTGTACTGGTGCTCGGGGTCCTCACCGGCGAGGTGATTGGGGCCAAGACGGTCGTGCTCGGACCTTGTGCCCGCGTCACTGGCAGTTTGGAAACGGAAACGCTGACAGTCTGTGAAGGCGCCTTTCTCCAAGGTGACATCCGAGTCGCGCCTGGCGTACACGGTAGAGCTTAAAGAACTGGCTTTGACCGATTCGTCGACGACGCCGACCGACTGGCGAAGACCGAATTCCTCCGCGTTAACCGATCGTCTGAACGCGTGCCGCTTTGCCCGAACGCTCACGCAGATAATATAGGCGCGCGCGACGCACGCGGCCGCGGCTCAGCACCTGGATGCGGTCGATGCGGGGTGAATGGAGCGGGAAAATGCGCTCGACGCCGATGCCGTAAGAAATTTTGCGCACGGTGAAGGTCGCGCGGCTGCCGCCACGGTTCATCCTGATGACGATACCTTCGAAGGACTGAATGCGCTCCTTTTCGCCCTCCACCACTTTGACCTGAAGCCGTACCGTGTCGCCTACGCGGAATTCGGGTAAGTCGTTGCGCAGCGCCCGATCCTCGAGCTTCTGAATTACGCTGTTCATGGGAAGCAACCCTCGAAGTAGAGCGCATCAATTTATCTTAAGCGATATCTTAAATCAAGTTCATTTATCTGGCATCGGGGCGTTTTCCCGCCAGCCCGGGAAAGGCCCGACGCGGGATAGCGACGGCTTGAGGCTATCCAGAAGAATAATCGCTTCGCTGTTCGACTGCGCTCAGGGTAAACTCCGATTCCTCGAATCCGGCAGCCGTATCTTTGACGCAGCTGCGGACTCGTCTGTTCGCTCAGCCTTCGGCTACGCTGGTGCGCTCGAAGTTTGTGAATTTTTTTGAAGCCACTGAGCAAGTCAACCATGCCAGCGCGGCAATCGGTTTTCGAGGGGCCAAAAAATTCACACTCTCTCGAAATGACACGATTTCTTCCTGGGCTATTATCGTGATTTTCGAGACTTGACGCTGGAACTGTTCGAAGCTTGGCGAGAGCTATTCCAAGCTTGGGTAGATGACGCGTTCGAGCCTAAGCGACATCCCGCATTTGCCACATTTTCGTTCAAACGGATTCCATCGCGACGTGGCGCGGAGATGGCTCTTGCAACGCGGACATCGCGCAGCGCCTGCGCGCCATACGGAGACCATCAATCCAATCGTCCATACCGCGAGGAAAACCGCTATCGGAAGCGCACCCCCGAAGATGAGTCCGACCATCAGTAGCAATGGCGGCCAGCTCAGGAGCCAAAACCAGGTCCACGCTCGCAGGCGTGTGATTTGCCGCAATCCATCATGCTCTTCCACTAACATTTGGAACTTCCAAACCGCTGACTATCGCCGGCGAACCTCAGAGCCTTCCCGCTTGGAGACCTTTTCCTTGCCCTCCGCGCCCTGTACGAACCGTAACGCAAGGGTCAACCGATAATGGTTGAGAATCCCCGCCGTGAGCAACGCCACTCCTATCAGGGAAGCAATCACGCCGAGTGGCCCGCCCACGGTTGAAGGAGTTCCCGCTGTTGCAATCACTAAATCGGTGCCGACTGTCAACAGGATCGCACCGAAAAAGATCATTATGTCGGCAAGCCATCTCATCGCGAACACAACCAGGGGAAATTGAAAACTTCGCTCCCGCTAATTATGTCATTCGACCCCTCTGGCGAATATACGCGGTCAGCCACACAGGCGGTCAAGCATAATGGCGGCGGCTGCACGCACGGACAGGTGGTTGTAATCGCCGCTCCCATGAATCGGCTCCAGCACCAGATCCGCGCGCTCAAGCATTGCGGGCGCCAGACCAAAGCCGGTGCCAAACATCAAAATAATCGGCGCGGAGCTCTCTCTGACCTTGGCGCGCAATTCGTCGAAGCTGATTCCATTAGGGGCGCGCGCCGACGTGTAAATCAGTAGCGGCGGTGCGCCGCATAGCGAGTGGCTGGTTTCGATCATCTGCTCGAGCGTCTCCACGATATGGATCAAATCGAGCGCCTCGCGCCGGCGCGAATCGAACCTGCGGCCATAGCCGTTTAGCCAATGCGCAAGCACGCTGCGTGCGAACTCGCGTTGCTCCGCCACCGGATGCACCACAAAAAAACCGCGCGCGCCGTAGGTGCGTGCCGACCGGGCGATATCATGCAGGTCGAGGCTGGTGATGGCCGACGTGATGATGCGGCCGTTCCGATCCAGCACGGGATAATGAATGAGGGATACGAACAGCGCGGCCATCTTAACTGTTCTTGAGATAGGGGCGGCGGGCGGTGCGCTGACGTGCCTCGCCCTGGCGCCATGCGCGGATTTTGCCGTGATCGCCGCTGAGCAAAACCTCGGGCACGCGCATCCTGCGGAACTCCTCGGGACGAGTGTATTGTGGATATTCGAGTAAGCCGGCTTCGCTGAAAGATTCCTCGGCGAGCGACCCCGGATTGCCAAGCACGCCAGGAACCAATCGTGCCACCGCCTCGATCACCACCATGGCGGCAAGCTCGCCTCCGCTTAGAATATAGTCACCCACCGAAAGCTCGCGCGCGACCAGCGTCCGTACGCGCTCGTCGACGCCTTCGTAACGGCCCGCCACCAGAAGCAATCCGCTCGTCTTGGCCAAGTCACGCACCAGCGCCTGGTCGAGCAATTCTCCCTGCGGAGAGAGCAGCACGCGCGTAAGTCCGGGATTTTCCTTATCGACTTCTTCGATCGCCGCCGCAAGCGGTTCCGGCCGCATCACCATTCCGCTGCCGCCGCCGTACGGAGTATCGTCCACCTGGCGATAGTTTCCAATCCCAAATTCGCGCAGGTCATGCGCGCGAATCGTGATGACGCCTTGGCGGGCGGCGCGTCCAATCAGGCCCACGCCGAGCGCGTCGAACATGGCGGGGAAAAGCGTGATGACATGGAATTCCATCGTGGGGCGGCAAGCGTCGGGCGCGCCAGCCTATTCGAGCAAACCAGGCACAGCCTCGACGGTAATCAGGCGCCGTTCGAGGTCGAGCCCGCACACCACGTCGGCGATCACCGGAATCATCAGCTCGAAGGTTCCTTCGCGCACGATCCACACCTCGTTGGCGCCGTTCGAGAAGACCTCCTCAACCCGGCCCAGCCGACGACCGTCACTGGTTTGAACTTGAGCGCCGATGACCTGAAAATAATAAAATTCGTCGGCGCGCAGACGAGGCAAATCCGCTGCCGCAATCAGCGCGGTCGCGCCTTTGAGCGCCTCCGCGGCATCCGCATCCTCAATCCCATCGAGCGTCAGACGCATCACATGGCGATTGATACGGCGGCAGGTGAGCAAGCCGTATTCGCGCACCTTTCCTTCCCGTTCCAGAAGGATGCGCCGCGCGGCCGCCACCGCGGGGGAATCCGGATTGTCGGGCCGCAAGCGAACGGCGCCGCGCAAACCGTGGGCGCCGGTGATTTGGCCGACGCGCAACAGGCTCGAAGGGGCCTCATGCCGTTGAAGTGCCGGGGTCAGCCGTGAGGCCAAATTCATGAGATTTATTTGTCTTCGATGATTTCGAGCACGACTTTGCGATTGGTGCGCGAGGCAACAGCGTTAAGAATGGTGCGAATCGATTTAGCGGTGCGGCCTTGCTTACCGATCACCCGGCCAAGGTCTTCTTTCGCAACGCGCAATTCCAGCACCGAAGCCGTATCACCCTGAGTCTCTTTGACTTCGACCGCATCGGGATTGTTGACCAACTGCTCTGCCAGGAACTGGACTAGCTCCTTCATGGCGCGCTCCGTTGAAGGTGGTATCAGGCATGTTGAGCGGCATTCGTCGCTTGCTTGATCAGTTTGCTGACGGTTTCGGAAGGCCGCGCGCCCGCTTTAAGCCAGCCCTCGGCCTGTTCCCGCTTGAGCGTGATGCGTGGAGGCTCACTCACCGGGTCGTAGGTACCGATTTGGGCGACAAAGCGGCCGTCACGGGGTGAGCGCGAATCGGCCACCACGATGCGGAAAAAAGGATTTTTGCGGCTACCATGACGACGCAGCCGAATTACAAGTGCCATTGGTCCGATCTCCTTGCCTATTCTAACTCCCAAGTCCAAGTCCGCGCACCATCGAGCGGCCACCGCCCATCTTGGTGATCTTCTTCATCATCTTGCGCGTCTGCTCAAATTGCTTGATGAAACGATTGACCTCTTGCACCGAAGTGCCACTGCCAGCCGCGATGCGCATGCGGCGGCGGCCGTTGAGCACCAGATGGTTGCGTCGCTCCTGCCCGGTCATCGAATCGATAATCGCTTGAATCCGCACCAGCTCACGTTTGGCGTCTTCCGAATCCGCCGCGCCGGCAATTTTCTTAAGGCCCGGAATCATGCCGAGCAAATCACCCAGCGAACCCATGCGGCGGATGGTTTTGAGTTGGTCGGCGAAGTCCGCGATGGTGAATTCGTTTTTCTTAAGCTTGCGTTCGAGTTCCTTCGCCTGGCCCTGATCGTAATTCCGCTGCGCCTTCTCGATCAGGCTTAGCATGTCGCCCATGCCCAGAATGCGTGAGGCGAGACGGTCAGGGTGGAAGACCTCGAGCGCCTCCATCTTTTCGCCCAAGCCGGCAAATAGAATTGGCGCGCCGGTTACCGCACGCACCGATAAAGCCGCACCACCGCGCGCGTCACTGTCGAGTTTGGTCAGGATGAGCCCGGATATTTTCAGGCGTTCATGAAAACCCTGGGCGACGTTGACCGCGTCCTGTCCGGTCATGGCGTCGGCCACCAGCACGATGTGGTGAGGATTGGCCGCGGCCTTGAGCCGGCTCAACTCCTCCATCAGCTCGTCGTCAATCTGCAGGCGACCGGCGGTATCAATTAATAGAGCGTCGTGGCCGCCAGTTTCCGCACGCACGAGCGCGCGGCTGACGATTTCGATCGGATCCTGATCCTCGCGGCTTTCCGCCACCGGCACTCCGATTTGCGCACCCAATACCCGCAATTGCTCCATCGCGGCGGGGCGCCGCACATCGGTCGAAACCAGCAGCGGATGGCGTTTACGTTCGACTTTGAGGAGACGGGCTAGTTTCGCCAGCGAAGTGGTCTTGCCCGAGCCCTGCAGTCCGACCAGCATGATTTTGACCGGCGGCTTGACCTTGAGATCAAGTTCACGCGCACTGCCACCCATCACCTCGCACAATTCGGTGGCAACAAACCTGATGAAGTGCTGCTCCGGCGTGAGCGAACGCAGCACCTCCTGTCCCAAGGCTTTTTTCTTTACGTGATCGACAAAGTCGCGGACGACCTTGATATTGACATCGGCCTCGAGCAGTGCAAGCCGCACCTCGCGCATGGCCTCATCGATATTCCGCACGGTGATGCGGCCTTGGCCCTTGAGTTTCTTGAAGACGCCTTCAAGTCGATCGCTCAGCGTGTCGAACATGGTTGATTTGGTTCGGGCGTTTCGGAGGACTTACGCGGCGGCTCGTCCAGATGCCGCTGGTCCCGTGGACACATCCAAATTTAGCAAGGTCACGAACTTAGGCCAGTATCCTTGCACTGTCAACGTAGCAGGTTTCGCGCCGAGTCCAAAATTAACCTTTGGGATGTGGTGGCGCTTGAAGACAAGTAATACTTCTTTTCCAAATTATCCCCCGCTTTTTCGCGCGGGGGAGAAAGAGAGGGGTGCAGGCCGCGGCGGGCGAAGGCGCCCGCCGCATGCATCAGTGATTGCTTATCGGGACCGATGCGCAAATCTCGCGGATGCGGCGCTGACCGGATGGCCGAGGATAAACGCCCTGACGTTTTTGGTGCCGGTATCCGAATCAATCCGCAGGGTCACCGTAACGGGATTGCCGATGCCGGTAAGATTCAACCCGTCAGCCTCGATCAGGAAGACGTAGTTGTTCCTGAACCCGGTGATGAGCGCGGAGACCGACACGCCGCCGACCACCTTGCCTCTGAACGCGTACTGGCCGAAGAATTTCTTGAACGAATCCGCCGGGATCGTCAGCGCTACTGGCGCCAGCGACTTGGACGACAACGTCACCGTCACTGTTTCCGTGGCCGGGTCGAGCGGCGGGCGCCCTGTGGCGAGGGTAAACGTCCCCTGGGTCAGGAAATACCCCGGCGGATTTACGATCAGAATGGGCCGGAAGCGCGCAAAGGGCGTTGACGCCTGCAGTTCGTAGGCGCCGATGTCGCACGCGCCATTGGCGCCGTCCTCGGGGTCGGGGCGCGGCTCGCCGCGTTGATCGGTGGTGAGCTGATTCGGTGGCGACGACAAATCGGTGCAATCCGCGAACGGGATCGCATCGACTGCCGGGCTGGTGGGCTGAAGCGCGATGGTTTCGGTCGGGCCGCCGTTGTTGGCGAGCCCATTCGGGTCCAGCAACGGATTGACATTGTCACCAAGCGTTTGGCCATTAGCGCCGGTGCTGCTGCCGAGGAAGCACGAGGCGTCATCGGAAATGTTGTAGCCATCGTTGATGAGAACGCCTGGTATTACACAGTTTCGGCCGCTGGTCGATGCCGCCAGAATCGTACCCTTGAGATGGAGGATGCCGCCCAGAGCGAAGATGGCGCCGACGCCCGAGCCGCCACTGGCGCTGTTGCCCGAGAAGGTGCTGTTGGTGACGCTGAGGGTGCCGATGACGCTAAAGATGCCGCCGACGGCGAGACCGCTGTTGCCGGAGAAGGTGCTGTTGGTGACGCTCAGCGCGCCTGCACTAACGATGGCGCCGCCGCCGGCGGTGCCGCCGCTGCCGCTGGCGCTGTTGTCCGAGAAGGTGCTGTTGGTGACGCTCAACGTATTCTGGTTAAGAACCGTGCTGGCAGTCCCATTATTGTTGGCGAAAGTGCAATTGGTCACGCTGGTCTTACCCAAGTTTTGGAGGGCTGCGTTGCCGCCGGCGTGGGTAAACGTCAGAGACTGCAGGTTGAGCGTGGCGCCCGCGTTCACTACCAACAATTCGTATTTCCCGGCGCCATCGATGGTTATCGTTGCCGGATTCGAGGCCGATCCATTGACGGTCAAGGTGTTTACGACGTTCGGAAGCTGACTGCCAAGCGTGATTGTCC
>JBOHWM010000042.1:0-2548 GCA_050736555.1 Binataceae bacterium (SeqCode) | reverse complement strand
CATCCCGTTAGTCCCGTTGGGGTTGGCGATCTCGCCTGACGGATTTTTCTGCGACGAACATACCGCCGCCAATGCAATCACCGCCGCCATCATCGCCACGGCGGCGGCGCGTCCCACCCCCCGCAGGTTACTGCCCCAACCACCACGACCATGATTGACTATAGTCATCGCCTTTTCCCTCCGTTATTGCCGAAACATTTCGACTGTCGAGCTGCATCATATAAATCCGCCAGCTGCCGCCATGGCTGGAACTGAACGCCAGGTAATGACCGTCGGGTGAAAACGACGGCGACTGATTCGAACCCGCATTGGTCAACTGCGTGGGCGCGCCACCCTGCGCGCTAATCAGGAAAATTTGGAAAGCGCCGCCGGTGCGGCCCTGGTATGCGATTTTGCTGCAATCAGGAGAAAACGAAGGTGTGGTGTTGTACTCCCAGCTATAGGTGATCCGCGTCGCGCGGCCGCCGCTCATGCTCATGGTATAAATCTGCGGCGCGCCGGAACGGTCCGAGGTGAAGGCCAGTTCTTTGCCGTTCGAACATACCGCCGGCGACACATTGATGGCGCTGTCATCGGTAAGCGCGCGAATTTCGTTGCCGTCGCGATCGAGCAAATAAAGGCCGGTCTTACCACGGTGCGAAATCGCGGCGACGACCCGGCCGTCGGGTGTCAGTGTGCCTCCCACCTCCATCCCCAGGCTGGTCGGCACGCGGCTTTCCACGCGATGGTTCAAATCGACCAGGTAAAGCTCGGGGCTCATGCTCTTGTACGAAAGATACAACAGATGGGCCACGCTATGGTCGAAGCTCGGAAACAAATTGATAGTTGGATTGTCGGTTACGCGGAACAAACCCCCGCCGTCAAGCCATTGCGTATAGATCTCCTTGAAACGGCCGCCGCGCGTGGAAACAAACGCAAGCCTGGTGTCGAACGGGCCGCGCACGCCGGTGACGGCCAGCAGTACCGCGTCGGCGAAACGCCGCGCCATCTCGCCGACATCATGCGGATCGCCGGTGAACTGCTTGCCCATCACGCGCCGCTGATTGGCAACGTCGAACAGCAGCGCCTTGAGGGTGACGTTGTTGCCCTTGCGCGAGACCGCGCCCTTGACCAGGAATTCGGCGTTGATCGAGCTCCAGTCGCCGAAATTGAACTGGCCGAGGTCGTAACCGGAAGTCTGTGAATTTTCGATATAGGCATGCGGATCGATCACACTGAAGTAACTCGACAGCTTGAGATCACGTTGCAGGATATCGACAAAATGACTGGAGAGCTTCTGATTGTCGTCACCGTCCAGGTTCTTGAGTTGCGGCAGCGCGATCGGAATGCGCCGCGAGCCCGGCCCCGTGATCTGCATCCGCAGCGGACCGTTGTTGATGTTATTAGCCTGCGCCCAGGCGAGGCCGGGCAAGCTGGTGAGCAGGGTCAGAAGTAGTGCGAGCAGCGGAAATCGCCTCATTATCACGCCTTTGTGCTTGAGTTGGAATGGAAGTGCGCTTGCGCGCGTGCTCACGTGCGCTCTCATTAGCTGGGCGCGCTCAACTCGCCGAGCTTGAAGACCGCCTCGATGCCTTGCGCGAATTGTCCGCGGTACTTGTCCGGCGGCGGCGGAAAGGGTGCCGCCCGCCGAATCGCACGCACGACCGAGTCGTCAAAGGCGAGATCACGCGAGCTCTCGGTAACGCGCACGCCGGTAAGCGTGCCGTTGGGGCCGATCTGGAAAGTCACGGTCGCGGTCAAATCCGGATTGTTGCCGGAAAAACTCCAGGCGTCCTTAATCTTTTCCTGCACCGCGTGATAGTAGAGCAGAAATTGCACGTCTTGTTGAATCCCCGCGCTGCCACTGCCGGGGCCGATCCCGTAGCCCTTGCCCGCAACCTCCTTGCTCGCCATGACCGGACCACTGCCGCCGTTACGCCCATGCCGCTTCAAATGCTCGGCGAGCAATTGGCGGCGAATGCGGGCCAGTTCGGCATGGACGTTGGGCGTGGGTGCGGCCCGCGCCAGCTTGATCGGCGTGGGTTTGGGATGCGGATGATGGCGCTCGCGCCGGACCATCTCCTTTTTCGGCTCGGGCGTGGAATGCGGACGTTTAACTTCACGCGGTGTGGGTTTAGGGGTCGGATGATGATGCACATGCTTGGGCTTAAGCGGCGTGGGTTTTACCAAGGGCGCCGCCGTCGGCACGACGGTCGGCGCTAACGTCGGCGCGGGAGTAGGCGTCGGCGTTGGTGTCGGGGTGGGATGCACCGTGTTGAGCGCCAGCACATTTTTGCTCGGCGACGGTGGCCGGATGATCGGGGTGTCCAATTTGACTTCGTGATGTGGATGGGGAGGTGACCGATGGACCCGGTGATGCGCGCGCGCGGCCAGTTGCGGCAGATGAGTGCCGAGGTCGCCAGCCGGCAACGAATCGACGATTTTCACCGTGTAGGAAGGCGGCGGCGGTGGCTTGGACGCGCGCAGATATTCCGGCAGGACTACCAGCAGCAAAACAATAAGTGTCGCGTGAGCGATCGCGGAGACCAGGATCGCCGCGACATAGCCT
>JBOHWM010000041.1:0-6980 GCA_050736555.1 Binataceae bacterium (SeqCode) | reverse complement strand
GCGCCCGATAAGGATGCCAGCAAGCCGGTGCTAACACCGGTCATGCCCAATCCCGCAAGGCTCTGCCCGGTCGACTGGTAATTCGGATTTGTCGTTGTGCCGGTCGCGGTCCCGGTGCCACCACCCGCCGTGCCCAGCGCGCCACCCAGGTAGCTCCCCAACTCGAACGGGTACTCCGCCTGCGCGGTCTGATTCTGATACTGGGTGTTAAGCTCATTCTGCAGCTGCTCCTGCGACAGGCTCCCGAGATTCATCAACTCCGATGACGGCAGGCTTTGCGCCAGACCCATCTGCGTGGTCTGCGGCAGCGCGCTCGTCATCTCATTCATAACGTTGTTGTAATTGCCGCCGTAAACCTGGTTGGCGAGGTCGGACAGTCCGTAATTCAACTGGCCCTGCGCCACGCCCAGATTCTGCCCCATCGCCGAACCGCCGAAGCCGCCCGCCTCGTTCGCCAGCGCCTCCAAGCTCGGCGCCGTGGCGTCCTGGTAGGCGGTCGTCATCTGGTTGGCGGCGTCCTGGTAGGTCTGTTGCAGATAGGGATTCTGCGCCGGATTGAGATAAGTCCCCGATTCCAGATTGGCGAAGTTCTGGCTGGCCGGATTGATCACACCCGGCATACCCGTGCTGGCGGCGGGAGTGCCGCTTGCGTTGGCCGCGCCTTGGCCGGGTATCGGCGTTCCCAAAGCAGCCGACTCACCTTCTCCCATCGCGAGCTGCTGGAGATTGTTGAGCGGCGCCACCTGCGCATTCGGAAATGGATAATTCGAAATCGGCACGCTTGGCGTGGTCGGCGCGGCGCTACCGCTGGCGGCACCGGAAGCCCACCCCGAGGGATTCGCCAGACTGGGATTGGCCGCCACGTCGGTGCGGACCTGCGCCTTCGTGATACCGGGCTGGCTCGCCCGCGCGGCATCCAACAGCGCATTCGAGACTGTATAGAAATTGCCGGCCGGGGCGGCTGTCGCCGGCGCCGCCGTGGCGGTTGGCGCCACGGTGGGAGCCGTTGCCGCCGGAGCCGCCGTGGCGGGAGCGGCACTTCCTTGGCTCGCCCACGCGGACGGATTCGCCAACGCCGGGTTGGACGCCACCATCTGCTGAATCCGCGCCTTGGTGATGCCGGGCTGCTTGGCCCGCGCCGCCGTCAGCAGGGAATTCGAGACGGCAAAATTACTCCCCGTCCCGCCGGTGCCGACGCCGTTTACGCCTGAAAGGTCAACGCCCATCTTACAGACCGCCTCCGCCCATCAGGTCCCCCAAGCTCGCCAAGGTGGGCAGCATGTTCAGATACCCATATTCCGAACTGCCGTAAGATGGCGCTGGCTGGGTGCCCGCGCCAGTCGCCGGCGTAAGCGTCTCGGGGCTGCTCACGGTGGGATTGCCCTGGCCAGCCTTTTTGCGCCGCTTGGCCTGCGGCGTGTTAGGCGTGTACTCGCTCGGGTCGCCGCCCTGCGGCACGCCCGAAACCAACTGATAGACCATGTTCATGTAGTCACGCGCGTACGGCCGCAGCCGCCGTATTCGCCTGTGCCGCGACTTCCTGGGCAAACGTGCCGTAATGCGCGTTGCCGATTTGCGCCTGCGCCGCTTTGATTTTGCCGAGCTGCCCAAGCAGCGTCACCAGCATGGTGCCCTGCGCGCCCTGGATACCCATGCTCTTCAGCACTGCGGCCTGCATCGACGGTGCGACGCCGGCGATGCGCCCGCGGATCTGTTCGAGCACGCTCATCAGGCCATGGCTCATGTCGAGTCCGGCCTTCATTCCAATCTCGGGCATCTCGGCCAGCAACGAGGCGAACAGTTGGGCGCCACGGCCGCCCGGCAGCATCGTGCCCGCCTCGCCCATCACCGCCGCCAGTTCGCTGACGTTGCCGTTGACCAGGTGGAGCGCGCCGGCCGCGCGACCCATCGCATAGTTGAACGCCGGCACCTTATCCGCGCCGAGCGCGAATTGCTGAATCGTGGTACCAAGGATGGCGTTGGTGCGCCGCGCCGAAATGCCGAAGTTTTCATGCATCGCGAGCAGCGTATCCATCGCCGATTTGCTGTCGATGTTGGCGACGGTGCCGAGTTCGACCGCCTGGTTGGCAGTCTCCTGCGCGGCGGTAAAATTGTGCAGCGTGTTATAGGCGTCCTGGAAGGCGGACAGATATTGCGTGGTCGAAGCGCCATAACCCTTGAGCGACATGCTGAACTTGTCGGCGTGCGCCTCCAGCGCCTCCATCCGCTCGCCGCCCAGGCGCGTCGCCGATTGCACGCGCGCCATCGCGGCCTGCAGGTTGGTGGCGGCTTCGAGCGGCTGCTCGACGAAGCCCATGAGCTTCTCGGCGCCTTCTTTGGCGATGCCGCCGATCAGCGTCATCCGCTCGCCGGTCTCGGTCATGCGCTCGCTGAGCGAGTGAGCACGCTCCGAAACGCCGCGCAGCGATTCGCCGAGCCGGGCCATCGCGCCCGCCACCTTCCCCAGGCCGGTGGCGCTGAGCACGATGGCGAGTTGTAGCGGCGTGGGCATCAGGCGCGCGCCTCCAGTTGTCTCACTTGCGAGAAAGCCGCCGCCGTCTTAAATTTATTGACAGAGGCGAGTATGGAGGCAATTTTTCTTCCGATCGGCGTCGGTATCGCAATCAGCCTGGTGCTGGCGGTGATCGTGCTGGGTGCGGCCGTGCTGACGATACCGGCCGCCGCAGTCGCGGGAGTCGCGCGCGGCCTCGGCATGCGGCGCGATCCTTCCAAGCGCGCGCAATGGCTCGCGCAGGCGCAAACTAATCCGCGACGAGCGGCGATGCTCGACTGGATCGCGGCGCGGCGCGCCGGCGACCGGGCGGCACAAGCCCGCGCGCTTGCGCGGTTCAGATCGCTCTGACTGGATTGCCTCACTCCCCGCGACTCCTAACGTCTCTGTCCGTGCCCGTAGCGGGCGCGGTCGTCGCGGCGATAATCGTCGATTGTGCGCGGGCGTGCCGATTCGCGCTCTTTGGCGATTTCGACGCGGATTGAACGGCCACCGAGCTCATGATTGTTCATCGCGTCAACGGCGGTCTGCGCGTCTGACTCTGAGATCAGTTCGACGAAGCCGAAACCACGCGACTTGCCGCTATGCGGATCGACTGGCACTTGCGCGTCCTTGACGCCGACATGAGCGGAGAAGGCGTCGCGCAATTCGCGCGGCGTGACATTGTAGGGGAGATTGCCAACAAATAGTTTCATGAGGGTTTGCTCTCTTTGATTGCTCTGGCCTTCCGTTCTTCGAGTTCCGCGAATGCTTCGAGCCAGTAGATGATTTCCTTCGCGTCCATGGCGTCGAGCTCGGTTACTCCGATTCCTCGTTCGACGAGGAAGGCGAACTGAAGCGGCTCGGCGGCAAAAAATCGGCGGACAGCGCCTCCGACAGTGCGTTCACGTCCGCCAGGTCAAGCTCGTCGATATCCTCCAGTGTCAATTGCCGCTCGCCGATCGTGGTCACACGTGCCAGCAGCGCATACATCTGGCTCAGGCCGCCGTCGTCTTTGTTTGCCTGGCGCGCCGCCAGGCGCATATCGCGGCCTTGCGGTTTGCGTATCGTAGCGGCCTTGCCGCTGGGCAGCGTGATGGTTCTGGGGTATTCGTCAGCCATTTACTCACACTCAGATGTTAATTTTCTCGCCGCGCTTGCGCTCCGCTCAATCATGCGCACCTCGCGGACTCTTGACCTTGAACGCGACTCGCAGACTCGTTCGCTCGGCTCCGCTTCGCTGCGCCTGGTGTGCTCGCTTCACGTTCGTGAAAGCTGTACCGAGCAACGCGAGCGCTCTTCCCACCGTCGGCATGGAATGCCGCTAGCCTCCTTGATTCATGCGGAAGGCCGCCAGTTGGTCGATGCCGTTGACCTTGTACACATTCGCCATCACGTCGATTTCGACCTGCGGAATACCAGCGAAGCTGAGCTGGTAATAATAGACCGCGACGGAACTCGGCACGTCCGCGTTTTCCTGTTTGCGGATCGACAGGCCGGGCATCTCGCTGAAGATGCCGTTGACCAATGCGACCGCGGGAAGCTCGGCGGCGAGTCCCTGCGCATTGAACGACATCACATCCGCGCGAACCATCAGCGACTGCACGGCGAAAAGATTGAAAGCCGCGCCCATCACTTCGGGATAGAGCGAAGACCATTTGATCTTCATTTCCATCTTGTCGAGTCCGGCGGGAAACTCGGCCTTGCTGAACATGCCGAGTCCCTTGTGTTCGATCATCACGCCTTTGGGCTGCGGCAGATCGACTTCTTCGGCGCGGCCCAGCAGGTCAACGCCGTTGAGATAGATATTGGCGTTGGTCAGCCTGTTTATCTGTAGATTCACAGCGTCACCTCGTTTATTTGCGTCATCCTGAACGAAGGCCGCCGAAGTGAAGGATCTCGCGTGCTCCCGCACGCGTCACTCAGCGGCAGCTCGCGGCAATAACGCGCGGAGGACCGCGCGAGATTCTTCGCTGCGCTCAGAATGACAAAGGGGTTCTCCATCTCAGTTACTGATTGCTCGACTGGCTATTCGCGTTATTCACGTTCGTCCCGAGCTCATTCAGAAAGCCCTGGTTCAGGCTGACGTTGAAGGTCAGTCGTTCGGCCGGCGGCGGCGGCATGATCGCAATCTCGAAGACGAGCTGGCCGTTAGCTATTTGCGACGCCGGATTATCGCCGGGGTTGTAAGTGCAGGTGCCATCAATCAACCCGCCCTGCTGAATCAGCATGCGCAGGAAGGCGTTGACGCTCGCGGCGATATTGTCGATGAGGCCATTGGTGATCGGCTGATCGACATACTGGAGCATCGCGAGCTGCGCCGACTCCTCAATCACGTCCATGGTCCGGCGCACGCTGATGAAGTTGTCGGGCGTGGTGACGGTCGGATAGCCAGCCGAGCGATTGCCCCATACGCGCAGACCGGTGCCGAAGGCATTGAAGACGGTGACGATGCCCGCGGCGTTGAGGTTATTCGTATCGCTCAGCGGATCGACCGGCGAGGCATAGACCGATACGTCGGGTCCGAGAATGCCGGTGATCTCGGTGTTCGACGGCGACCACCAGTAGCCTTTCGCCAGGTCCTTCGCCGCCATCGCACCGGCAACCCATTGCGAGAATGGTGAATCGGCGGTCGCGTTGGCGGACTCGGTAAGCGCCTGACCGCCGCTGCCGATAGTCACTCCAGTCGGGACGAGACCGGTGTCGGTGAATTGTTCCTGCGGAAAGCACAGGATGGCGCGGGTCGAGCTGGTGTCGAAGGCCTGCCCCGCGGTGCCGCGATTGCTGATCGCGGTCGCGACGGGAGTCGCGGGCGGCGCGTCAATCAGCGCCATCGCGCGGATGGTCTGCGCCATCGTTAGCAGCGCGGCCTGCGTCGTCGGGTCCTGCGAGAAACCCGGCGCGATCAGAATCTTGGCAAAGAAACCCATCGTGCCGTAAGTCGTCTGCAATGCCTGGATACCGGTATAGACGCCGCCGGTAACCGCGCCGATGATATCGCTGTCCTGCACTTTGGTCGGATCGGCATAATCGAAGCTGACCTCGACCGCTTCGCCCGCGGTAATCGCGCCGCCGCTTTTGGTCGTGATCAGTCCGTTGACGGCATCGAGCGTATAGTCCGTGCCGAGCACGTAAGTGATCGTGCCGCCGGAGTTCTTGAGGACGACCGCCGAGACGCCCATGTGACCGAGATTGATCACCTGGTTGCCGGTGGCGGGAAATGCCGTGGTCTGATTGACAATCGCGGTGAAATGGATCGTCGGATTGAAGACGTTGATGACGACGACCTGGCCGGCGCCCTGCTTCTGAACCGCGGCCAGCGCATACGGAATCGAGTAGCCCTGGATGAGCGGGCCGAAGTTGGCCGCGTCGCGCGACGAGCTGACCAGCGACGGCGTATTCGGCGCGGGCGCGGGCGATTGCACCGCCCAGGAGGGCGCCGTACCGACGAGCCCGACGACGGCGGACTTGACGACGGTGATAGTCGCCGGTCCGTTGGATACTTCGATTACTTCGACGCCGTGTAGAAAGTTGACTGACATAATTGCCTCTTAGTCGATGAAGCGCATCATCCAGGCGGCGAATACCGCGCGGCGGCGTTCCGCCTCGTCAATACTCAGTTCGACTGACACGTCTTCGAACCGCGACACGACCATCAGTTGCCGCTCGTCATTCATCTCCAGACGCTCATCACTCATTCGAATGCTCATTTCACCTGGTGTCTCAGTTGACGCCCTGCGTCAGCAGCACCTGGTCTTCGCCGCGACAGATCATCACAGCCGAACCGTACTGATAGGGGAGCCGGATCGCGCGGACCGCGTACTGACCGCCAAAGTTTTGCACCATCCAATGGAAACAAGCGCAGGTGCGAACCCAAATCGTGATCGCGGCGAAGTTCATTTCGATTTCCCCGCTCGTGCAATCTTGCCCCGGGCAACGCGAGCACTCTCGCGCCCATCGGCATGGAATGCCGCCGCGCGATAGTCGATCACGCGCGGGTCATCCGGCTCGACCAGCTCCGGCTCGCCCTGGGCGACGACGAAGCCGCGCATCGACAGCCAGCATCGGCGATAGGTGTCGTATTGAAAAACGCCGCCGTACGGCGCGTGCCAGGGCACGTCGCTGTCTTCGGCGAGCGGTTCGGTGCCGAGCCAGAAACCGCGGGCCTCGCCTTCGACAAAGAAGAGCGAGCCGTCTTTCGATTTGCGCAACATGATTTTTTCGCTCAACCTTCTTCTCCGCTCTTTTCCGTCATCCTGAGCGCGGCGAAGGACCTCGCGTGCTCCCGCACGCGCCTAACAGCGAATGCTCGTTGATGACGCGCGGAAGCCCGCGCGAGATCCTTCACTTCGTTCAGGATGACTAAGAGACGTGTCATCTAATTGGTCCTGACTGGTTGTCGCTCGACACCGCCGTGACCGTGTCGATGGGCGAATCGTTGACGCTGACGTTCGCTTCCGGCGTGAGCAGATTGAGCGCCGGCGGCGCG
>JBOHWM010000040.1:0-24382 GCA_050736555.1 Binataceae bacterium (SeqCode) | reverse complement strand
GTATAACTTGCCGCGCGTGATGACAGTGAGGGACCTTTCCGCTTACCTTCGCGTTCATCCGTCAACCATTTACAAGCTTCTGCGGCGCGGTGAGCTGCCGGGCTTCAGAATCGGCACCGACTGGCGCTTTAACGCCGAGGTTCTCGACCGGTGGTGTTTGGAGCGCAATATGAAACCGGCCGAAAGCGAGTCGATGCGGGGCAACTGAGCAAACACCGTTCGAGCTGGCCTCATGTCGCTCGAACGGTTATTTTTGCTTCCCGCGGAATGGCGTAACTGTCTGTAAGCTCGCGACTCGCTACATCTTCTCGACATCCCCCCAGCGCGAATCCTTTTGGAACCGCGATTCAGGGTGGTGGACAGGTTCGTCCACCGGGTCGGGAGCGAACGCTTGGCCGTGTGAACAAAGCTGGGGGGGATTTAACTGTCCGACAGGCTAATGCCGACGGGTGCCAGGCGCGGCGGGTGTTTCGACCAGGCGCGGACCGCTAGGACGTACTTCGAGGGCGCGCCCGGCCAAGCTGTCGTCCTTAATTAAGGTACGTACGGCTTCCGCTATCTGTGTCGGCTGGAGGATCTTCGACGGCAGCGAGCCGCTATGTCCGGCTTTTCTCGCGCGCTCGACTTCCTTCCGCACCAGCGGCGTATCAGTCACGCCGGGACATACGCAATTCACCCGGATTGCCAGGCGTGAAGCCCACGGCGCGAGCGAATAGGTGAAATTCACCACGCCCGCCTTAGCCGCCCCGTAGACGGGGTCTTCTTTATACGGATAAAGACCCGCCATCGAAGCTGTGTTGATAATCACACCGCCGCCACCACGTTCCATGGTCGGCGCGGCCAGATAACATCCCAGGATTACCGCTTGCAGGTCGATGTCCAGCACCAACCGCCATCGCCGCAGCGTTGAATTGGGGAAAGGCGGCGTGCCGACCCCGATACCGGCATTGTTGTAGAGGATATCGAGCCGTCCAAAATGAGAAACAGCGGTTTCGAGCATGCGGCGGGCATCATCCTCGCTGGTGACGTCGGCCTTGACGAAGATCGCCTTTCCGCCCGCATTCTCCAGCATGCGCACAGTTTCCTGGCCGCCCTCCTCATCGATATCCGCGACGACCAGCGAGGCGCCCTCGGCGCGTAATAATTCCGCGGTGGCGCGTCCGATGCCGGATGCGGCGCCAGTAATAACCGCGGTTTTCCCATTAATTTCCATAGCAATGCTCCTGATGTGAAAGGTTCAGCCTACGCGCCCCAGCACCACTCCGACGATAAGGCCGATCAGCACATAGGCGGTGGCAACTATGAACACCTGGTCTCGCTCCTTAAGGAAGAGCACGAAAGTGAAAGCGACGCGCCCAAGAGGCACCAACGTCAGAATCATCAGCCCTAGCGTGAGTATCGCATGCGAATTGCCGCGCACGGCGGTCAGGATCAACACCGACAAGGCTTCCTTGTGATGGATGCCAATGCCCTTTTGTATTTCATCAAAGCGGCCGATATAAAACGCCGGGTTCCGCCAGATCATCATCACGAGTCCCACAATCAGCGCAACGGTGGCAACGATCAGAATCGTGCGGAGGATAACCGGCGTCCAGACGCGCAGGATACGGTCTTCTTCACTCAGTTGCGTGTCCATGCCTACAACCCGGAAACCGCTCGCCAGCCCATCTCAACCGCTATCAACAGCATGATCACGACAAAGCCGATCCTCAACGCTTGAACATTTATGCGGGCTAAAAAGCGGCTGCCACAAAGCGCCCCGGCGGTTACGCCGAGCGCCACTGGCGCGGCGACCACGGTGGGAACGTCGCCACGCGACAGGAACACCAATGCGCCGGCACCGGCCGTCACGCCAATCATGAAGTTGCTGGTCGCGCTGGAAACTTTGAGCGGAAGCCGCATCACGTAATCCATTGCCGCCACTTTCAAAGCTCCCGCGCCGACTCCCAGCAAGCCCGACATCAGCCCCGCGATCACCATAATTGCGGCGCCTCCCGGCAAACGGACTACGCCGTATTGCGCGGTGGCGCCGTTGTCCAGCGGCAGTGCTCCGCCTAGTCTTAGCCGTGAGCAAAACGAGTCGGATTTAATCGCGTAGTCGTCACCGTGTCTGCGTAACGAGAAATAGGCGGACTGTAGCATCATCAGCGCGAACAAAAGCTCCAGGATTGGAGCTGAGAGGATACCTGCCAGGTAGGCGCCAGTTACCGCCCCGGTCACCGTCGCACATTCCAGCAGCATCGCCACGCGTAGATTGGTCCAGCCGTCGCGCACGAACGCGACACTCGCGCCCGCGCTGGTGGCAACCACTGAAATAAGGCTGGCGCCGACAGCAACCTGCATCGGCACGTGGGCGAGCAGAACCAGCCCCGGCACGATGAAGACTCCGCCCCCCAACCCCGACAATGAACCGATAAAGCCGGCGATTAACGCCATGGTGAACAGGCCGCCAAGAACCGTCAACACCAACGATACTCCGAAAGGATGTCCGTCATCGGGAAAACCCCACTGAAACAGGTCGAGGCGCGAGCCTTCCGCTTCAATCCGCGTCGACCGGCGGTGCCATCCTATTGTGGCCACAGGATTGGTACAACGCCACGTGATTAGGCGGAGCGAAGCGGAGCCGAGCTCACGAGTCCGCGAGCTACGCATGATTGAGCGCAGCGAGAAATTAAAGTGAGCGTGGCGTGGTCGATTCGGACATGAGGCGTGGACCGGCGCGCAACCCACGGTCCATCTCCGACAATAAGGCCTGCACCGCGCCAAGCGGATCGCTGGCGCGCCAAACGGAGGCGGAGGCGATTAGATAATCGGCGCCGGCGCGCATCGCCTGGGCGGCGCCCAAGCATTCGTGACCGTCCGCCGAGACGCTATCAGGCTTGACCCCCGCGGCAACAATAATGAAGGGGCGGCTGCATAGCTCACGCACCTTGGCAATCTCGTAAGGAGAAGTGACGACACCGTCCAAGCCCGCCTGCGCGCTCCGTTGAGCGAAACGCGCGATCCGGATGTCACCCGCGACGGCGGCGTCGCCATGATGCTCGCCTTCAACGCACGACAGCATCGCGAGCGCCAGTATATATGGACGGCGCAACCCCTCACCGCGGCAAATCCGCATCACCGCCGCGCTCGTGGCCGCGAGGTCGCGGAGGTTTCCGCCGCAGTGAAGATCGAACATGCGCACGCCCAGGCGCGTGGCTTCGGTTGCAAGCCGTACCAGGTTGCGCAGCGTGTCGTGGAACCTGAGATCGAGAAAAACCTCGAAGCCGCGGCTGCGCAGCGCGCGCACAAAATCTGGTCCGCTGTTGAGAAAGAGATTACGGCCCACCTCGAACATGCCGATCGTCTGGCCAATCCTTTCCGCCATTTGCAGCGCTTCACGCGGCGGCAGCAAATCGAGCGAAATGATCAAACGGCCACGGCAGGCGCGTTGGCGCGCGAAATCGGAAAACGGCCACCGTTGCGGCATGTGTCCTCCGCGGTTGAGTCCAACATCGCGCCGACGCACACGTCACGATTGGGTACGGGGATAAGGAGTCGAGTGGGTGCGCGCTAGCGGATTTTACCGACAGATTCGTGTGCCCGAGGCCGCCTGTCAAGCCGACCTCCGGATGGCTTGTGCGTAAGGCGGCTCATTTTTCGGGAGTCAATCTTGGTGCGGCCAATGGATGAGGTCGTAATGCGGTTGTGCCACCGCCGCCATACGGACGAGTGATGATCTCCAGCAAGTGACCGTTGGGATCGTCGAAATAGAGCCCGCGGCCATCATCCCACGTATTGATCTCGTCGCGCTCGCGGCGAAACGGATCGGCCCAATACGTGATATGCCGCTCGCGAATGCGCGCAAAGATTTCATCGAATTCATGCTCGCTGACCAGGAATGCGTAATGTTGCGACCTGATCTCGCCATCGACCTTCATATAGTCGAGAGTGGTATCATCGCTCACTCGCACCACTGCGAAATGACCAAGCGGCGACGGCGCGGGCAGGCCCAAAGTTTCCGTCAAGAAGAGCGCCGCGGCATCTCGATCATGCGCGGCAACGATCGTGTGGTTCAGTCGAACAGCCATGGTATGACGCTCCCATTAAAATAGCCTATCCGGGCAGTGACGTTGCCGGTATCGGCACTTCTGAAAAGCGTATCGGGCCTGCAGTAGCCAGTCGACGGCGGCCGGCAATTAGCTATTGCATATCCAGAATCAGATTAGCGTCGCCAGAAGAATTACCTTTTGCTATCCCTGCCATAAAAATGACGGACCCTCATGCGGCCTCTACTTTTATGATCGCTCGGGCGAGTTCACGGCTCATGCGCACTTTGCAATTCCCTCGGTCGGAGAGCTTGATAATACCTCGCCCAGTCGGGAGAGGTCGGCGGCATTTTCTCGCCGCCGGGTGAGGGACCTTACGCGAGCGCACTAGCGCAGCCGAAGGCGAAGCGGGCAGGCGAGTCTGCGAGCTACGTTCAAGGTTTAGATTCGCGGAGGGATCGACGCGGAGCGACGGCAACGACCCTGCGGCCCAAAGCGGTTCCTCATCCGGCCACTGCGGTCGGCCTCTGCCATCATTCTGGACGCGACTCGCGGACTCATTCGCTCGGCTTCGCTGCGCTCCGCCTAGTGCGGGAGAGGCGCGATGGCTTGGCTCTGCCACGACGGTAGCCGCTCCAGAACGCCTCATATTTTCATGCCCGCGCGGGTGTGTCCCAAACCCATGCGCAGCTCTCCTGAACTCACAGACTCGCGGCCGGGGATGACAAAGCCGATCGCATCCGCCGGCGCTATCTTTAATCACCGGCGAAAGGCGGTGGATTCGTTGATCGGAATACCTAGCGAATAGCGCCGCAGCCAATCGAGTGCGACCTGCGAGGTCAGCAACTTAACCCATTCACGATTGCCACGAAATTGATAACGGCGCGACACGCTGATGCCGTCCGCAGCGATCAGCGCGATACATACCGTGCCGACCGGACGTTCGGCGCTACCCCCCTCCGGTCCGATAATCCCCGAGGTTGCAATCGCCACGTCCGCATTGCCGCACTGGCGTGCCCCCGCTGCCATCTCAAGCACGCATTGCTCACTTACCGCGCCCTGTTGCTCGAGCGTCTCGGCGCGGACCCCCAACAGCGCGGACTTCATCGCGTTGGAATAGGTGACCAAGTCGCCATTGAAGTACGCCGAGCTGCCCGGCACGTTGGTTAGGCGATGGCCGATGAGGCCGCCGGTACATGATTCGGCAACCGCCAGCTTGAGTTTCTTCTCGGTGAACAAACGGCCGACCACTTCCTCCATCGTGATGTCGCCCTCGCCGTATACATAATTCGCAATACGCGCGCGCACACGCTGGCAAAGTTCTTCCAGCCGGCTCTCAGCCTTGCCGGGTAAATCTTCCACCGTGATACGCAAGGAAATCTGTGGGAAGCTCGCGCGGAAGCCGACCCGGCCTTCTTCTGGCTTGATCAGTCCGGCCACCGCCTCGTCGAGTCCCGATTCGCTGATTCCGAACGTCTGGAAAGTTCGCACCGCGAAGATCGTATCAGAGCCGCGATTCTGCTTGAGCCATGGAATGACGCTGTCCTCCATCATCGGCTTCATCTCGCGCGGGACACCGGGTAGCACCACCAAATGAGCGCTATGGCCGTTGACGCTCGCTTCCATTCCGAAGCCGGGTGCGGTTCCCAATGGATTGACAATGATGGTTGCGGTCTCAGGGAAAAGCGCCTGCTTGATGTTATTCTCTGGCATCACGCGGCCAACCGTGGCGAACAGCCGGCGCATATATTCAACCGACGGCTCGTCGCGCCAAAGTTTTTTGCCGGTCAGACGCGCCACGGTTTCGGTGGTCAGGTCGTCGGCGGTAGGTCCGATACCACCGGTCGAGATTACCACGTCGCCCATTTCGATTGCGGTGCGCCAGGCCCATTCGAGCCGCTCTGGCACATCGCCGACCGTCAGCACGGCAACCAGATCGATGCCGATTTCAGCGAGCTTGTCGGCAAGGTAGTTTGAATTGCTGTCAGTCACACGGCCGGTGGTGATTTCGTCACCGGTGGAAAGAATGACGGCTCGCTGAATAATCATCGCCCGCGCTCCTTGCTTCAGAGTTCTTCACGCCTCAGATGGCGTGCCGCAGTACCTGTAGCACGATGTTGGCATAGATGCCCGCGGCAACGTCGTCAAGCATCACACCGAATCCACCGCCAACCCGCCGGTCGATAACGCCCGCGGGAAACGGCTTGAGGATGTCAAAAAACCGGAATAACAGGAAGCTGCCGAGGAGAAATGGCCAACTGGTGGGGATCATAAACATCGCCGCCAGCATCCCCAGCACCTCGTCGATAACGATATGAGGACTGTCGTGGCTGCCAAAGATGTGTTCGGCGCGGCCCGCAATCCAGCAGGCGAGCAGGAACATCACCACGAATAGAACTGCAAAGGCGGCTGGCCAAGGGTTCCACAGTCGGCAAAAAACGCCCCACCCCAGCAGCAAGCCCACAATCGATCCCGCCGTTCCAGGCGCTTTGGGCACGTAACCGCTATAGAGTCCGGTGGCGAAAAAAATGACGACCTGACGCATTCCGCTTCACTAGCTCAACTTCCCCATCCTAAGCGCAGCTCGTCAACGATTGCACCTGAATGCAACTCCGTGGCTGCGGCTTCGCTTTCGCGAAGTCGCAGGTCGTCCAGATAATTGTGAAACGCCGAATAATTGGATCAGCTTGGGCGCACCGGCGAGGGCTGTTCCTCGGCCACAATCTCAACCGCCTTAACGCCGTCAACCTGCCGGACAACGTCATTTACGAGATCGTCCCAAGGCGGTACCAGCCCGGGTCCGTTGACGTGCACTGAGCCGCCGTCACATTGCACTTCCAGCGGCGCGTGCCCGATCTTCGGATGGAACATCAGCGCGGCGCGCACCTGCGCACTCAAGGCCGCGTCACGCATCTGGCGCCAGCATTCGGGGCTGGTCTGGCGATCAATTGCTTGGGCACAGCCAGCCAATGCGGCGGCCAGAGTTTCCAGCGACATCGCCGACGTATTGAGCACGAGACCGAAATTGGCAGGGTCGTCAATGTCCACGCCGAGCAAGGTCTGCAACCGGGCGCGAACCTCGCGATCGTAATCGCGCACGCGGCGCTCGGCCACCGCAGGCGCCAGCTTTTCCTCAAGGGCAACCTGTTGGATACGGTCCTTGAGCGGGGCGGTCAACCGTACTCTGAGTCCGCAGCCGTAATCCGGGAGTAGGTGGGCGACCGAGCGGCCGATTACGACCAAGTCGTTCCCGGCCATTTCCTTGAGCACCACCGCCCGGAAGAAAGTCAGAAAGCGCTCGCTGTCGGTCTTGAGACGTTCCCAGAAATGTGGCCTGCGCTCATCGACCACCACCAGTTGCTCAGGCGTAACGTGGTAAATTTGTGACGTCTCCGCGATGAGTTCGCGGCTCATCAAGAAACGATAGCCCAAGCGCGCGGCGGTAAGCCGGCCTAGATCGGCGGCACGGGTCCCCAAGTGCTGCGTCATCGCGATAATCGCCATGGTATGTCCCCTGTTTAGTGGTAATAGGTCCCCGGCGCCATCTTAAGTCCATCCTCGCTCAGTGGCAAATCAGGTCATACCGGCAGCGCGGAGTCGTATCCTGAACCGCGGCGGACTCGTTGCCATTTAACGCAGCGCTGGTGAAGGTGGCGTCGCGGACGCAAGGCCGCTAGGATTCATGCGTTTTTAGTGTGCGATGCTCTGTCGCCGCTATGCGAGTGATTCAAGCCCGTTTGGAAGCATAATGGCAAAAAAAAGAGTGCGGCCGGCGCTTACCGGCGCATCGATTGACCCGGCGCCGATTAACGGCGAAATCACGGTGGCGGACTTGGTCGATAACGCCTTTCTGGCATACAACGGCCGCCGCTTGCGCCAGGCCTGTCATCTTTTCGCCGAGAAGATGCTCGCCGACGACACCGTGGTTGGGATGAGCCTGACTGGCGCGCTGACTCCGGCCGGGCTCGGGATGTCATGCCTGATTCCGCTGATTGAAAATGGCTTTGTCGATTGGATGGTGTCGACCGGGGCCAACCTTTACCACGATACTCATTTCGGACTCGGCTTGCGCATGTTCCAGGGCAGCGCCGAAGTCGACGATGTAAAGCTACGCACGCAAGGCATCGTGCGTATCTACGACATCTTTTTTGATTACGAAGTGCTGCTCTCGACCGACGCTTTCTTCCGGCAAATCGCCAGCCAGGAGGAATTTCAGCATTCGATGAGCAGCGCTGAATTTCATTATCGCGCGGGCCGTTACGTGGCTGAAAGAGAGCGCGTGCTGAAGCTTAAGCGGCGCTCGCTGCTGGCCGCCGCGCATGCGCACGCGTTGCCCGTTTACACCTCGTCGCCGGGTGACTCCTCGATTGGGATGAACCTCGCCTTGTTGGAATTCGAAGGACATGGCGTGCGGCTCGATCCGCTGGCGGATGTCAACGAGACCGCCGCGATCGTGTACGCGGCCAAGCGTGCGGGGATGAAGAGTGCGGTGTTCATCCTGGGTGGAGGATCGCCCAAGAATTTCGTGCTGCAGACGGAGCCGCAAATCCAGGAAGTCATGGGCGTGGCGGAGAAGGGCCATGATTATTTTTTACAAGTAACCGACGCCCGTCCGGATACGGGCGGCTTGTCGGGGGCAACGCCGTCAGAGGCGGTAAGTTGGGGCAAAATCGACCCTAATCGGCTGCCCGATTCCGTCGTATGCTATGTTGATACGACAGTCGCCCTGCCAATTATCACGGCGTACGCGTTGGCCCGACGTAAACCGCGCAGACCGCGGCGGCTTTACGACGAGCGCGCACGCATGAACAGTGAGTTGAGAAAGGCGTATGAAAAGACCAGGCGCAAGCGCGAAGCGAAGCGCTAAAGCACGCCCTTGGCTCGCGTGACGGTTAGTCAATGAGCACACGTTCGACAAAAGCCCCGCTAAATGGCGCCTATGCAAATCAATTGGCACTCGCGCGCAAAGCCGCACTTGCAGCCGGCGCGGTGCTGGAACGCTATTACCGCGAACGCGGTTTCGAAATCGGTTCCAAGGGCCGCGACAATCCGGTTACGACCGCCGATCTCGAAGCCGACCGCACTTTGCGTGAGATGCTGTGTGCGGGCTTTCCTGATTATGGCTGGCTCTCGGAGGAAACCGCCGATAACGGTGAACGGCTCACACGTGAGCGTGTCTGGATCGTTGATCCTTTGGACGGCACCAAGGAATTTATCAAGGGTGTGCCGGAATTCGCCGTGGCGATCGCGTTGAGCGAGCGCGGCGAGGCGGTGCTTGGCGTGACTTACAACCCGATCAAACGTGAGTTGGTGTGGGGTGCGCGCGGCTCAGGATGTTTTCTCGGCGAACGTGAAGTTCGCGTCACTCGCACGCGCATGCTCAAACATGCCGTGGTGCTGGCGAGCCGCAGCGAAACCTCGCGTGGCGAATGGCGCGCTTATGAGGGCATGGTCGAAGTCAAGGCAGTGGGCAGCGTGGCCTATAAGCTCGCGCTGGTGGCCGCGGGTGCCGCTGACGCGACCTTCACTCGTTCGCCCAAGAGCGAATGGGATATCGCGTCGGGTGCGGCATTGATCGAGGCGGCTGGCGGCCGCATCACGGATATCGAGCGGCGTCCGATGGCTTTCAACAAGCGCTCGGTCAAATTGAAAGGGCTGGTGGCTTCAAACGGTCTGGTGCATGAAGAACTGGAACGGCTAGTCACAGCATAGCCTGCCCCGCACAAGGCGGTTCCGGCATTCCACCGGCAGGCCGTTGGATTTATGTTCAACGGTCTGCCGCTTATCCATCCCCGCAACAGTGGCGATTGGCTTCAACCCCAGATTTCGTGCGCGACCTCGACCACCAGGTTCAGTTTCGCGCCTTGTTGATCGACGCTAATTTTATTTCCCGGGGCGCTGCTGGCGAAACCGCATTGCGGGCTCAAGCAAAGCTGGTCCAGTTCAATATAGCGGGAGGCCTCGCCGATCCGGCGCTTGAGTTCATCTTTGGATTCGGGCTCGGGAAACTTGGTCGATATCAGTCCGAGCACCACGCTTTTGTTTTTCGGGACGTATCTGAGCGGGGCGAAGCCGCCCGCTCGTGGCGTATCATATTCGAGGAAATAAGAATCGACGTTGATTTTATTGAACAGGGTATCGGCGACCAAATCATAGCCGCCTTCGGCCGTCCAATGGCTTTGATTGTTGCCGCGGCAAATATGCATCGCGAGGTGAATTGAGGCAGGGCGCTGCGCGAACGCCCGGTTCATCATTTGCGGATAGGTCTCCAGCAACAGCTTGCGGCCATCGTCGCCGCGTTTACCCAGTGGCCCCCAGAGCCGCTGGTCGCCGAGTGAAGCGAGAGTGGTTTCGTCGATCTGAACGTAAGTGCAACCGGTATCGGCCAACGCCGCCAACTCCTTGCGATAGCCTTCGACGATGTCGTCCCAGAACATCTCCAGGTCGGGATAAACTTCGGTGCTGATACGCTCGCGGCCCGCGCGCAAATGAATAATCGTCGGCGACGGAATGGTGAGTTTCACGGTGCGCGAAGTCAGTGACTTGAGGAACTTGAATTCCTCGACATGGATGGGCGCGTGCCACTTCATGCGGGCGGTCACGCGCGGCCGCGGCGTCGGCAGCTTATGTCCCTGGCGATCGACGAAGAAGACCTCTTCCATTGACGCTTGCTCGTCGTAGGCGATGGTTACTCCGCCCAGTCCGCGACAATAGAAATCGCCGTAAAAAACTTCGCGACGGTATTCACCGTCAGTGATCGATTGCAGGCCAACCCCCTCCTGGAAGCGCACCGCGCCGCGAATCGCCTCGTCTTCCCGCGCTCGTAATTCACCGGCCGATAGGGTTCCCGCCTGAAACTGCTGGCGTGCTTTCAGCAATTCGGGCGGACGTAGCAGGCTGCCAACGTGATCGGCGCGAAACGGGGGATTATGTGGCGCGGACGGCGGCATCGCATTTCACCTCCGGACTTCACTCTCCGCGGGCTTTTTTACGCGCGCGCAGTGATCAGGAATTTTAACGCACCTCGCACACTCGTTTGCTCGCTTCGCACAACAGTGCATCGTCAGATTACATCTCGGCCTTGAAGGAGTCGCGCAAGCCGTTGGCGTAGGAAATCCGGGTGGGTGTGATTCGCATCATGCGCAAGGTGTCACGGCGAAAGAAGGGCTCCTCAAACGGATTCTTTTTGAGAAAAATGGCTTTCAAGCGCTCCCATTCGGCGCCGCGCGCGACTTCCCGCGCGACACCCTGGATCGAAGCGCGCGCTACCTCGAAAGTCGGCACGTTGCCGACGTCGCGCGTATCCACCAGCACCGTCGCATGCGGCCGCTTGAGCATGTTCTGGAACTTCTCAGCCGTCTCGACCATGATGAAGAGCAAATCGAGGTCGTCGGTTTCAGCAAAGGCCTGCATCGTGCCGGTCGGCCATTGCTCGCCTTGCGTGATCAGGACCGCGACATGCTCCAGCGCAAACAGCGCCGCAAGCTTTTGCTTCTGTTCTGAATTAAGCACTTGCCATTCCCATGATGAGGTTTATTGATCTGAATCGCGAAAGAAACAGTTATATCAACGTTCGATTCTAAGCCGCCATTCGCCATCGATCGGCTGTATATCAGCGACCACATAGCCCTCCGCTTCGGCGGCTTGCGGTATATCCCGGGCGCCGCGTGGATCGTCGAGAATCAATTCCAGGATCTCACCGCGGCGCATTTTTTCCAGGCGCACCTTGGCATGTGCCCAGTTAAGCGGGCATTTAATTCCGCGCAAATCCAGTCGCATATCCATCAGCTGCGGCAATCAAGAATCTTTCACGCACACCGTAAAAGTCGTATGGGTCTGTCATTCCGAGCACAGCGAAGAATCCCGATTTCTATTTCTTTACGAGGTTCTTACAGGATTCTTCACTTATTCAATACGCAGCTCACGGACTCGCTTGCTCGCTCCGCCTTCGGCTCCGCTGATGGCAGACTTCGTTCAGAATGACAAATGGGCGTGTGCGGAGGTTCGCTGGTTGCACATCCGGTCACGTGAAGTTCAGCTCAGGGCGGCGAGCCGCGTGCCGGCGCGTTGGAGCAACTGACGCATCACCTCTACGCTCTGGGCGCCCGCGATGGAAAATTCGCCGATGAAAAACGTCGGCACGCCGCTCACCCCGCGCTGATTGGCCATCAGCGCATTATTCTTCAGCCGCAATGAGTAGCGGTTCGATTCCAGCGCTGCGCTGAGGTCGTCGCGCGCAATCCCGGCATCGGCCGCCAAATCTCCCAACACCGACGGTTGGCCGATATTCAGCCCTTCATGGAAATAGGCGCGATAGATGCGCTCCTCGAAAGCCTCCGCCTTGCCTGTCTCTTTGGCAAATTCCGCCGCTTCGAGTGCGAGGCGGGAATTGGTCAGAACGTCAGGCGGTTTCATCGAAAAGCCCGCGTCGGCGGCCATATTCTGGATGCGTTCCCAAACCGCGCGGCGCGCCTGCGGGTCCATCCCGGCCCGATATTCTGACGCCGGCATGCCCTCGGCGGGCCATTCGGGATGAATCTGAAAGCCGCGCCATTCCAACTCGAAGCCGAATTCCGGCTTAAGCTTGTTGATGACTTCGAAGCCGATGTAACAAAATGGACATATGAAGTCGGAAAACATCGTGATCTTGAATGACATGGCTGCTTTAGTCCTTTCTTAAGGCACCTCGCGGACTCCGCGAGGCTAGTGTCAATAATAAGCCGGCGTCCGACGCCTGGTCAAAAGGCGGCGTGCCGCCTGCTGTAACGGCCTTCCCTGGGGACGCGGCCGGCATTCCGACCTACCAAATGCTTGCTCAACTGGCGGCGGCACATTAAGGGATAACCATGATCCTCGACAGCTTTAAACTCGACGGCAAGGTAGCGATCATCACCGGCGGCGGACGCGGGCTGGGACGCGCGATGGCGGTGCGCTTCGCGCAGTGTGGCGCGGACGTCGTGGCGGCCGCGCGTACCATGGGCCAGCTTGAGGAAACCGCCGAACAAGTGCGGGCACTCGGGCGCAAATGCCTCGTCGTACAGACGGATGTGGCCCACTCCGATCAGATAAATGCGATGGTGGCGGCGGCAATCAAGGAATACGGCCAGATTGACGTGCTCATCAACAACGCCGGTATCGGCGACAACGCGCTGGGCAAACCGATTGAACAGATTACCGATGAGGAATGGCGCAACGGCATCGATACCAACCTGAGCAGCCAGTTCTATTGTGCGCGCGCGGTGATTCCGCACATGGCCGGGCGCAAGCGCGGCAAGATTATCAATATCGCTTCCGGCTACGGCCTGCGCGGCGGCAAGCACAATTACATGTACGCGTGCTCAAAGGGCGCGGTGCTGCAACTGACCCGCTCGCTCGCGCTCACATATGCCGAAGTCAATATCCAGACCAACTGCATTGTGCCGGGTATTTTTCCGCACAACGAAATGCTGATGCGGTTTTTCAAAGGCGGCAAATTTATTCCACTCGGACGTGTCGGCGAGGACCAGGACATTGGTCCGCTCGCGGTTTTTCTCGCCTCCGACGCCTCCAACCACATCAACGGTGAATTGATCGCGATCGACGGCGGCGGATTGGCCGGCGGAATCACGCCGACCGGTGTCGCACCCGGACAGTCATCGTAACCACCGCGGCGAGTACGGCCGTCGCTATCAGCGGAGCCGACGAAGCCGTCCGCGGCGTGCGCATCTGAGTTAGTGCTGAGGATCATATGCCAGACCAAAACAAGAGCCTGCCCCAGGGATTACAGGATTTTTCGCTGACCGGACTGGGCGCCCTGGTGATTGGCGCCGAGCATCCGGTCGGTGCCGTGGCCGCATTGACGCTCGCCGAGGCGGGCGCCAAGGTCTTACTCGCCTCGCAGGAGGCCGACACCGAAGCCCAGCTTAGGAATACCGCCAAAACACTCGAAGCAATTGGCGCGAAACCGGTTATTCAGGTCCAACGCGCCGCGATTCGCGCCGACCTCAGCGCCACCGCCGATCTCGCGGTGAAGGAGCTGGGTGGCCTCGATATTCTAATTACCGCGTTCGATATGCCCTTCTATGCGCCGTTCGAGGCGACCGACGATTCCGCCTACGATCGCGTCATGGACGATAATTTCAAGGCGGTCTGGATGGCCTGCCAGGAGATCGGGCGCGTGATGTTGCAGCGCGGCGGCGGCGTTATTGTCAATATCAATTCGGTACTGGCCGAGCGCGGCGTCCCCAACGCGACGCTCTATTGCGCGGCGAAAGGCGCGGTACGCAATTTGATTCGCGCGTTGGCGCTCGAATGGGCCAGGCGAGGCGTGCGCGTCAACATGGTCGAGGTGGGATGGATGCAGCAAGAGGGTAGTCCGGTGACCGGGAAGTTTGGTGAGGCGCTGCTCAAGTATTTGCCCTATCGGCGGCTGGTCAAGCCGGAGGAGATCGCGGGTGCCCTGCTCTACCTGGTCTCGCCCGCGGCTGGATTCGTCACCGGTGAGTCGATCGCGGTTGACGGCGGTCTGCTCTGCCGCGTCTGACGCGCGCGTCCGCCCCTGACGAGGTCTTTGTCTGTCATCCGAAGCGCACACCAGCGCAGCCGCGGGCGAAGCGAGCAGGCGAGTCTTGATTTGGCTGACGGCTCGCAGACTCGCATCGCGCCGTCGGGTTTTCCGAAGCCGTCGTGGGGCTCGATACGCAGGCGCCAAAAGAGTACCTGAACGGCGTCAAATACGGCAGCCCGTCAGGACTGATGCAAATAATGAGGTAGAGGTAGCTGCACCACGGTGCCGCGGACAGTCTCGTCCGCGGCACTCCATGCAAACGCCCGCAGTATTTCTAGGCGGAGGTCGTGCGTGCAACAGATTTCGAGCAACGCGAGCGCTCTTCCAACCGTCGGCATGGAATGCCGCCGTCGGCGTGGAATGCCGTCAGGGACGACGGTCGGTCACGATTTCCCCGCCTAGAATCACCAGGTGAATGCGCTCGCGGTCGCTCAGTATGGCGAGATCGTCCAGCGGATTGCCGTCGATCAACAGTAAGTCGGCGAGTTTGCCTTGCTCGACGGTGCCAATCTGGTCTTCCGCCCCGACGATCGCCGCGTTAGTGCGCGTGGTCGCAAGCAGGCAATCCATCGGCTTCATCACGGTCGATTTGAAACGCGGCTCCATCGATTTTTTGCGCTGATGGAACCCGAGCACATCCGAGCCGGAGCCGATTTTAATACCTGCTTCGTATGCAATTTTGAGCGCCTGGTAAGCGCCCCTGAGCGCGTCGTCGATCTTGTCGATCATCGTGCTGGCATAATGGAGCTCGCGCCCCTCGGCGGCCAGCATTTCGTAGGTCGTGATTGTTGGGACAAGGAAGGCGCCGGTACGCGCCATCCGCTCGGCCACCGCGGCGTCGAGGAAATTGCCATGCTCGAGGGTGCGCACTCCCGCGTCAAGACAGTTCATCATGCTGGCCGCGGTATAAGTGTGCGCCATCACGTATTTACCCTGCGCCGCCGCCTCTTCGACCGCCGCGCGCAACTCGGCCACAGTGTATTGCGTCGAGCGCAATTCGTCGGTGGGCGACATGCAGCCACCATTGGCCATCACCTTCACCTGGTCGGCGCCGCGGCGCATCATCTCGCGCGCGGCCCAGCGCAACTGATCGGGACCGTCAACCACCAGCCCGATCCACCATACACCCGGCACTTGCTGATCGGGATTTAGCTGCGTACGCGGACGCTGGTCGCCATGACCTCCAGTTTGCGAGAGCGGACCATTGCTGACGAACAGCCGCGGACCACGGACGAGTCCGCGCCGGACTGCCTCTTTGTAGCCCCAGTCCAGACCTCCCGCGTCGCGCACCGTGGTGAAACCGTCCGTCAGTGTTTGCTCGATCTCGCGCGCGACTTGAAGCGCATAGACTGGCGCCGGTATCCGGCGCGGATCGGAATGGTCGCCAACAATGCTCAGATGGGCGTGGGCGTCGATCAGACCGGGCATCAAGGTACGACCCGCCGCGTCGATTTCCACCGCATCAGGCATACGCGGCGCCGCCCCACTGCCGACGCGCGCGATCTTACCTCCGTCCAGCAGTACCCATGCGCGTGTAACCGGATCACGCCCAGTGCAATCGATCAACGTGCAATTATGGATTAGCAGCGTTTCCATTGGTTTCGCCTCTGATAGAAACCGAACCGTCTTCAAAAAACCGCCATGAGTTTGTCGGGTGAAACTCTTCGGCCTAACCTCCCGCGTCCTTCGTGCCAGGATACGGAAGTCGGCGACTGAACCCGCCGACCTGTACCCAGACGTTCTCGCGTGATAGCACCTAAGAGACTCTGATTCATGCGATATCATCACTGAGCATAAGAGTGCCATTCATGGCGAGGGTGGATCGTACTGCGCTGTTAGGTCGACTGGAACGAGCACGGCAAGGTCGCCTGATCATCAGCTATATAACCTCTACGCGAACAAATTTCGAAATGCAGATCGCGGACGATGTTCCGCCCCTCTTCTATGAGCATCTGGAGGCACACAAAGAGAAGGCCAAGAACGGAGTTGACCTTTTCATCCACAGCAACGGCGGCTCAGGAACGGCGCCTTGGCGAATTGTCAGCCTAATTCGCGAATATACAAAGAACTTCGCCGTTCTCGTTCCACATCGGGCATTCAGCGCCGCAACTTTTATCGCCTTAGGTGCCGACGAGATTGTCATGCACCGTATGGGTTGCCTCGGCCCGATTGATCCATCGGTAGCAAACCAATTCAATCCCGCGAATCCTCAGACGGGTCTTCCGATACCGATCAGTGTGGAAGACGTAACCGCATACTTCCGACTAGTGAAGGAGGAAGTGGGAATCACGCAGAAGACGAACTGGTCCAGTCGTTGGTCGCGCTCACTGAAAAAATTCATCCGTTGGCCTTGGGAAATGTGCAGAGATCGCACAATCAGTCCAGGCTGATGGCTCGTAAGTTGCTGCACACCCATATGGAGGCGAAACTCGATCATGAAATCGATACCATCGTTGAAAATCTAAAGTCGAACCTGTTCTTTCATGGTCACCTAATCAATCGGAAGGAGGCTAAGGAGGACCTCAATCTAAAGGTCACCATGCCGCCTGCGGATTTGGAGCTGGCCATGTGGCAGCTTTACCTGGAGTATTCCTCAGCTATCAATCTCACGGAGCCGTTCAGCGCTCTGCACGAGTTGGACAAGGCAACTTCAAAGCCCGGCGTGGGCGGCGCGACCACGAGTAGAATAAGGCTCGACAAAATCCCTTGCATTTACGTAGAATCCGCATGTCGCGCAGACGTATTTTTGATCGACCTAGGTCTCCAAAAGGCTAGCATTAACACGCCGATGGGTGCTCAGGAGGTGATCAAGCAGGAGGTCATATGGCAACGTTGGGAGCAAGAGCCATGAGAACCAAAGCTCAGGCTTCGGCTAACTCTGCGCCTGCCGAGACAGTCACTCTCGCCGGGGTGTTGATTTGTATGCCGACAGAAATAATAGAAATCCCCTACGTCGAACCTTTGAGGGTCGGGCTCGCAATCATGCCTGAGGGATTCGTGGTAGATTCAGGTTTTTTGCCAAGCACCCGCAGAACATGGGATTAGGTGTCATGCCGGCAATTCGAAACGGGTGACGGCACCGCTCAGCAATCCGCGCCCAGCGCATGAATCACCCGCCTTGATACTTTCGATAAGCTCACGCTCGTCGCGCACCGGATGGGGCAACAGTGTGGTCACACATCCCACCGAGTTGGCGGAATGGGAATCGGAACCCGCCACGGCGGGCTTGCCGATCAGCTTAGCGACTCTCAAGGCGAATAAATTTTCTTCTTCCGAGCAAGCCCCGTTGAGCACTTCAATAGCGTCGCAGACCTCGAAAATCTCGAGCTTCGCCGCATGTTCCGGATACGCGGGGTCAATCGGTTCGCGATCGGGATTGATAAAGGAAAAGCGTGGGTCGAGTTTATAGCGGAACGGATGGTTGGCGACCATGAGGCCGCCCAAGCGGTCCACCACTTTGCGCAATTCACGTAGCTTGTAGATGCCGCCGACGTATTCAGTCAAGCCGAACACACCAATGTGACCCATTTCGGTGGTGACTTCCATGCCGCGCAGGAAGACCACTCCAGACGGCGTCGCTTGTAAAAGCTCCTTCAAGTCACAGACATTATCGTGCTCGGTGATACATACGGCGCCGATTCCGATTTCTTGGGCACGCACGATTAGTGCGGCGGGCGAAAGATTGGAATCCGCGCTCCCGTGATTGGTATGCAGATGAAGGTCGACTGTGAAGTAGGGCCCCGGCGGGTGCCCGCTTCCTGAGATGCTCATCGTATTCTTAACGCACGTCGCGGACGCGCAATCCTGAACGCAGCTCGCAGACTCACCCGCTCGTTCCGCTTCGCTTCACTAATGTGCTCGGCTCCGCTTCGCCTGACACTTAACTTTACTTTTGCAGTTCCGAGCTAAGGGTGATCTTTTTGATGTGATCGCCCACTCTGATTTTGTCCACCACGTCCATCCCTTCGACCACGCCGCCAAAGATCGTGTACTGCTTGTCGAGAAAAGGTGCCGGAGCGAGGCAGATATAAAACTGGCTGCCGCTGGAACGCCGCTCCGGATTGACGTTGTCACCCAGCCGCGCCATCGCGACCGTGCCGCGTAGATGGTGTTCGTTGGGATCGATCTCCGCAGGCAAATCGTAGCCCGGGCCGCCGGTACCGTTGCCCTTGGGGTCGCCGCCCTGCACCACGAAACCCGGCTCGACCCGATGGAAGGTCAGGCCGTTGTAGAAGCCGTCCTTGGAGAGTTTTTCGAAATTCGCGACAGTCTTGGGTGCGACCTTCGGATAAAGCTCGATTACAATGGTGCCCTTGTCGGTGTCGAGAGTTGCATAATGGCCGGTATTGCGCACTGGTAATCCATCCTTCGCAACCTGATTAGCTTTAGCACCCTGACACGCCCCCATGGTCGTCAGGAGCATCGCGGCCGCGAACAGAAAGGGAAGTCTCGGGAGTTTATTTTTCATCAGATCGAAATTTCTGTCCCTAGTTCTCTTTCAACTATTCGACCAAGCCGCCGCGCGCAACCTCGTTGCGACTGCGAACACGATCCAATCCGCTGACCACATGTGGTTACTGGTCAACATTGTTTGATTACAACTTTGGTCCGATTTGACAAGTGCGCTTATTTGCACAGGCAATCCTGGACACTCGCGCACCCACTTGCGATCAACTTATAGCTTGGCAAGGCGCGATGCGGAGTTGTATTGGACGATCAATTCCCCATAATCGGCGATGCATTCTGGCGTGATGGGCTACAGATTGACAATCAAAACCGATTAATGGCACAACTCCGCATCACGTGCGAAGCATACCTGGTTGCATTTTGCCAAGCGTCCATTTGCTGAACACGAAAGTGCAAAGTTACGCTGGGAGAGCCGTGGTTTGCCGGCACTGGAATGGAGGGGTGGGCCATGCCAAGTGCGGTTCTGGTGATTCGTAATCTCCGCGCGAGGTCCAATGTTGCGGAAATATTGCAGTTCTTGAACGAAGCCAAGTCTCCAATCCGCGTCATCTCGGTGCGTCTGGCCTCACGCCGTGGAGCGCTGCGTGACGCGCGCGAATGGCGACCGGGCAATGAGCCATTAAGCCGGATCGCGGATGAGATTCAAAGCTATCTCGAAACCGGCGAAGATGAGGAGGAAGTGACAGTCGTGCGTCTTGAATGAGGGCTGATTTTCCCCGTGCGCAGACAGGAATAATACGTTGCCCACACCGGCTTTCAGAGTTCACGGCGATAGCTGACGAAATTGCTGGTAACGTGCGCGCCGAGGCTTTCCGCCGTCCGGCGCGAGGGCCAATTATCGTCGAGCACCAAGGTATAACCCGCATAGCTCATCGAGTTGCGCGCCATCGTCAAAAATGAACGCGCCGCCATCGCACGCGCGACTCCGCGTGAACGGGCGGCTTCAAGAACCCCGACGTTGACCAGTGCCCCGCGCGTACCGCCGCCACGCGCCGGATCAAGTTTGATTCCGGCTCTCACCGAGGCCAGCGAGTCGCTGAAATCCGGCACTGAGAAGACCGCGCCGATCGCGGCGTCGCCAGTACTGGCAATCATCGAGAGATCGGCCACCGTCGTCGTGCCCAGCGGCGACAACATCGGGCGCACCTCCGCACGCGAGATCGAATTCCATCCCCAATGACGGGCAAAAGCCGCATTGGTTATCTCGGTCCAGGCGTCAATCGCGGCGAGAAACCCGAATTCGCGCCAACTCTTGATAATAACGCCGGCTTGATGTGCCGCCTCGACCATCTGGCGATAACGTTCGAGGATTTCCAGAGTTAAGGGGGCGGTGTAATCAACCTGGCCCTTTTCGGTAAAAAACCCAGAGTTCTTGAAATAGCGATGATAGTAATCGGGATTGCCGCGCAGCAGGAACGAGGGCAATTCATTGTAATTGTCGATGGCGTAGGGGTAATCGAGAAAAGCTGCGAAACCGCTGCGCACCGCCTTCATCCCGCGCCGCGCAAGCCATTCCAGCACCTGGTCGAGCAGCGCCGCGACGGCGGCGTCCTCGCCAGCCATCGCTTCGAAATGAATCAATTGGCCGATGTTTTCATGCCAGTGTTCATTGTAGCGATGGTTCACGACCGCGCTCGCGCGCGCCAAAATTGTCGAATCGCGCATCGCGCAAAACGGCGCCAGGTCGAGATGATTGCTTATCAACGCGCGCCCGGACAGCAAGTCAATCTCGTTTTGCACGTCGGGAGGCCACCACGCCTGGCGCGCGCCATAAATTTTGAACGGCAGACGCGCGAACCGCTCGAAACCCTCGCGAGTGCTAACCTGACGGACTTGAAACTTCCCCGCGCTCACTATCCCCATCCATTTTGATCACCGGCGCTCGACGACGGCAATCAACGTCGAAGACCTGGAACCGACACGAATCATCAAAGCGACGATAGAGATCGCGGCTGCGAGACTCGGACCTCCGCCGCAAATCGCCACTGAACTTGAGCCTACTTTGCCGTCAGACGCGAAGCCATTGCCGGCAACCGTCACTTTCGCAGCATGTGATTGGCGCACACTAGGCGGAACGAAGTGGGGCCGAGCAGGCGAGTCCGCGAGCTGCGTTGACGCGGATCGACCGCTTTCAATCACGGACCAGGACGCCGTCCAACCATCGCGCCAGCATCGTATGCATCGCCGTGGCTGGGTCGGCTTCAAGCGCCGTCGCAGCCGCTACGCAAATTGCCGCGAAGGCTGCTCCATTGCTCGCCGCACGAAGCGAGCGGCACTCCGCCGTGTCGATTCGCCGATAACTCACGTCGTGCTTTGCCCGCCACACCAGACCGCGTTTCGCCGCGAGGCTCCGGCTGCTTCCACTCCATGCCACGAGAAAACGCCCACGCCGGACACGTCCCATTGGAAATCGAGGATTGCGGTCGCCGGATGCATCCGCATCCTGAGTTCGGGCCATTGCGGCGGATCAATCTCGCGCATCGCGGCCGCATCGAGCGCTTCGTCCACACTGGCGGTCAGTACGCAAAATTCTGGAATCCGATCGTCCCATTCGACAAGCGCGGGCATCGCGCCGAATATGCTTTATGCGCCCATCGCGCGATTAATGAATCGCTTGCCGCCGAGAGCCTATCAATATGCGTTGTGCGAGTCGCTCTTCGATCAGTCAATTCCGATCAATTTCATCGCGACCTGTTACTCTGCCGCCATTACGCAAATCCAACTTATTTTGCGAACTTGATAATATTAGATTATTCATTATCGCTCACGGTCAGGACCAAGCGGCTTTATTCGCCGGTTAGGCGTCGTGTTGGTGTCAGTGCTATGGTCTGAGCGGATAGCACATGGCGCTAAAAAGGGCCATCATCAGGGATAGGCGTCTGCTCTTCGAGGAGATCGCACTGCCCCATCTGGACGCCTTGTACACTGCCGCTCTGCGGTTGTCGCGCAACCCCGACGATGCCAAGGATCTGCTTCAGGAAACGGTCCTGCGCGCCTATCGCTTTTTCCACCAGTTCCGCCCCGGCAGCAATTGCCGGGCGTGGTTACTCACTATCCTCTATAACAATTTCCGCAACAGCTACCGTCGCTCCACGCTTGAGCAGGTCGCCGTAACAGGTGTCGAGTTCGAGCGCGAGTTGGAGGTTCCAGGTTTGCTGGCCGACCATTCAGCCGATCCCGAAAGCCTGGTATTCGACCGGATGCTTGGGCGGCAGATCGAGGCTGCGCTGACGGCGCTGCCCACGGATTTTCGCCAGGCACTCTTGCTTATCGATGTCCAGGAGCTCGATTATCAGGAGGCCGCGACCATCCTTGCGGTTCCGATCGGAACGATCAAATCACGCGTCTCGCGCGCACGTGCCCTCTTGCGCGAAACGCTGCGTGAATTCGCCGTACCGCGACGTAAAACAGGTACTTGACACCGCCGCCCCCGCGCATTAGCAAACTAAACATTCCGTGATCAGGGGGACTCAGGCGGAGCCGCGGCACACGTTTACGGTAATCGGCGTGGGTGGTGACAGTGGAATGCCGGCAATATCGCAGTAAATTCCTGACGCCGCACGCCGACGGTCAATTGAGCCCGCGCGAGCATCGGACCGCCGAGCAGCACGTGGCCATGTGCGCGGCCTGTCGCGCATGCTTGACCGATGAACGTGCGCTCAAGGCGATGGTGCGCGGGCACGCCGGTATCATCAAAGCGTCGGCCGCGATTCGCGCCGATATTCGCGTCATGCTCGCGGACGCCTCACCAGCCTACTCAGATCGCCCAAGCTCTATTCACTCGCGCCTCAGGTACTCGCGCTCACAAACCCCTGGCTCTATCGAAGCGACTCGCGGGTCTGTCCGTCGCGGATGGCGCAGTCCCACGAAATGGGCGCAAACCGTTGGCGCCGTCGCCGTAGTGCTAATCGTGGCGTTGTTCGCGATACCGATGGCGCGGACCGGCCACTCTCCGAAATCACGAGCGGTGACCGAGTTTGATCTTGCCATCAGCAAGTATCGCATTTTCGAGTATTCGTTCTATCCAAACGTGCCTGATTCCACCGACGCGGTGAACGGTCCATATTTCGCGACGGTGGTATCAAAAGATAACGTCATCCCGGTATCAGAGGAGTTCGACGACATTGCGCAGTCCTACCGGGACGGCAAAATGCCTGGCACTCTGTTTGATTTCGAAGGCGCGGGCTTTCAGCTAGCGGGCGGCCGCTTGGATCATCTGCCCGACGGACGCCCGGTCACTTACACGCTCTACCAAGGCGGCGGTGGAACGATCTTGAGCATCTGCTTCCGCGACGCCAAGTTGGCGGCGCCGCCAGATGCCCAGCAATGGTTCGGAACCCACGCCTTCTATCAATACAAGGGATACAGTATCTGCCTGACGTTCTATCCGACCGGCCATTTCGTCTCGATCCTGGTGGCGCAAACGCCGCTGCCAGAGTTCGTCCGCGACGTCGCCTACGCCGAACAGTAGTGCCGAGCGCCGTCGAAGGGCGAAGGGATTGTCTTTCTTCAGCAAAGAAAAAGCCCGTCGCTCCACTTAGATCTCTATTTTACGCACCTCGCAGACCTGCTCGCTCGTTCCGGGATGACAAACAAAGAACAGAATTCCGGGATTCCTCGCTACGCTCGGAATGACAACACGACCGTTATGCGGAGTTTCGCTAACGGCCGGACGGATCGTGGACCAGGCCGAGGAAAAGAATGGCGCCGCTGTCGCGGTCCGCGATCGCAAAACAAAACGGATGATCGACAATCATCTGGAATGGCGGGATCGTCGGTCTGACCATTGCCGTGGCGCGCGCGGTCACGGCAGTAGCGGCGGCGGCTTCGGTACCCTCCTCATCCACCTTCACGTACGTCTTATGTTGCACGTCGCTGATATAGACTCGTCGATCGGGGGAAATGCCGGAGAAGTCCGCTTTCCCGGCCTCGAATGCGACGCCCATGCCGAGTGCTTCCAAGCGGGATTGAGTAGTCCCCCATATCTCAATTCGAACTTCGGCAGCATGATCGCGCCTTCGCGCTCCTCCAAACGATTGATCAAGCCATTCCACTTCTTTTCGTCCAGCGAATGCGCCAACTCAGCCAATCCTCCGGTTTTGCGTGGCAGCAGCACGTACATCGCGAGCCGTCGATTGCCATAAGGCAACCTGATCGCCTGAAGCTCCTTGGTTTCCAAGTATAGATACGAGCCCGTGCGGTCCATCATCGGAATCGTCTCAGTCCTTCCCGACAAATGAAACGGACGCGGGCTGGTGACGCGCGGGTTAAATTGGTCGCTCCAACGGCCTTTGAAGTAAACCGCATCCGTCAGCACCATCGCGGTATCGTGATGTAACCC
>JBOHWM010000039.1:0-5941 GCA_050736555.1 Binataceae bacterium (SeqCode) | reverse complement strand
GTCCAGTGGCAGCAGGCATTCATCGTCGTCGCCGGGCTGGGACTCGATCGTGGAACCGGTCAACGCGTCAATAAAGCGTTGGTGCGAAAATTCGCGTGGAATTCTGACGAAAGCATCGCGCCATGTCCGCGGTTCGGTAACCTCATCGAGCTTGTCAAGCTTGAGAAAGAAACGGCCGGCGGCGACGATCGCTTGATCGTCACCCAAAGTACGCATGAATGCGACCACGTGATTACGGCGTTTGCCAGTGACCTCCAGAGGAACGTAATCGCCTTCGGCGAACAGATCGCGATGCGCGTTGCGGAACTCAAGTGCGCGCTTAATCACATATATTTTCACTCGGCCGTCTTGGGCGTGCATGAAGAGTTCACGTGCCAACTCCGCTCGATTAGTTATGCCATCGGCGCAAATCATTTCGAGCATCCGGCGCCGCTCGGCGAAATCGACCGGACGGCGGTTATCCGGATCGACCAGGCTCAGATCCCATAGCTCGGTACCCTGATAAAAATCGGGAACACCGGGGATGCTGATCTTCAGCAGAATTTGCGAAAGCGAATTGAGCATCCCGGCGCGGGTTAGCGGTTGCGCGAATTCGGCAAGCGCGACCAGGAACTGGTTTTCTTCTTCCACCCGCAGCGAACGCGAAACGAATTCCGCCAGCGCCTTGTCGTGCGCGGTGTTAGGTTGCACCCAACTCGTGCTCACCTTGGCTTCCTTGGTGGCCTTTTCCATATAGGCCTTGATGCGATCGACGAAGTTCGCATGCTCCGCGGCGGTCATGGCAACGGGCGGCCACGCCCCAGTCACCGTCATGTAGAACAGATATTCTTCATTTGGATCGGGCACCGGCGTGCCGTCGAGTTCCGCGATGATCGACGCGTTAAGCTCATGCCAGCGTACAAGCGCCTGTTCCCATTCGTCGGGAATCTCAGAGAGCGCGTCGAGTCGCGTACGGACATCCTCACCACGCTTGGTATCATGCGTGGCGGTCGCGGAAAGCGCGTGCGGCCATTGTGAATGGCGCCGACGGTTGGCCTCATGGAATTTTGCTGGCGCGATTCCGAAAGACGTAGGATCGCCTCCGACCTCGTTGAGCGCCGCGAGCGGATAGAAACGGTAAAGCGCGGTGTCCTCGAAGCCTTTCGCCATGACCGGGCTGGTTAGTTGCTGAAACCGCAGGGTGAAATCGAGGCGCGCGCCGCGATCCTCTTCGCTGATTCCTTCCGGATATTCCAACAGCAGAACACTGCCGAGAAAGTCAAAAGTCGCAGTGCTGAGAGCGGGGTTGCGCCGCTTCGCCAATGACACCGCGTATTGAATGGCCCGGCGGTCATCGTCGGTCAACGTGCCGGCGGCAGTAACGTAAGAGCGATAGACGGGAAACGAGGCGATAACCTCCGCCAAGGCGCGGCCGAGGCTGTTGAGCGTGAAATCACGCGACCAGCGATGTTGCTCGGAGATCAAATCAAGACGGCGCGCCAGCACGTTTTGCTCGCCGGACATGAGCGCGCGCAACACCAGTTTTTTCGAATCATAGACGATTTGGCGAAACCGTTCGTGAATGGCGCTGAAGCGCGCATAGATTTGCCCGAAGCGCGCGCGGTTTTCACTATCGACAAAGAGGCCGTTCAGCGTATTGAGGATTTCGTATCCCGAAGTGCCGTAAATCGGCCAGTCGCTGCGTAATCGCTCGTCGGCTCCGAGAATTTTTTCCACCACCACATAGAGCGGGCGCTCACTCGTCTCAGACAGCGGCTGTTGTGCACCGTCGGAGTTTACGCCGTCCGAGAGCGCCGCCGCGTGTTGCTGAAGAAGACACAGATATTGCCCCGGATCGAGCAGGCCATCGACATGATCGATCCTCAGTCCGGTTACCAAGCCCTCGCGAATAAACTTAAAGACCAGCTCATGGACCGCTTCAAAGACATCGGGCTTTTCGACGCGGATAGCGGCGAGGTCGTTGATGTCGAAAAAACGCCGATAATTAATTTCATCCGCGGCCACATGCCAGAAGCTCAAACGGTATGCCTGGTCCGAAAGCAATTGTTCGAGTTGGTCGAAGCTGTGCGGGTTGCCCTTGATGCCGTTGATTTCGGCAAGCGCATGATCGATGGCCGCGCGAACCTTCGCACTCTGCGTGGTCAGCGCCGCCAGCCGGCCCTTGCTGACCTCCTTCTCGCGTTGCCGTTCGCGCACGCGCGCGGGATCGGCCTCATCGCGCGGGGGCAGATGATGCAGCGCGGTAATGATACTCTGCAACTCAACCAGATTGCCGTCGTCCTCGCCCAGTTCCGTTTCGAGTGTGCGGGCCGACGGTTCCAGAATGGAGCTCCAGGTCCGCGGCGCGAGCGGCAGCACATGATCGTAATAGCGGATGGAAAACGCGCCATCCGCGTAAATCACGGTTATTTCCTGATTCTCAAGCACGCGCCCGTATTGGTCGCCGAGGATGGGCAATAGCACCTTGTTGGTCAAATCGGCTTTCGGCGGATGCCAGTCCACGTCAAAAAATGAGGCGTAGGCCGAACTCGGGCCATTTTCCAGCAGGTCGAACCAGCGCCGGTTTGATGGATCGGCGATACACATATGATTGGGTACGGTATCGACGATTACGCCAAGGCCAAGTCGCCGCGCTTTGCTCGCGAACTCGCGGAGCTGTTGCTCGCCGCCAAGTTCCGGGTTAACCACGCTCGGGTCAGTCACGTCATAGCAATGGAGGCTGCCGGAACGTGCTTGCGCTATCGGTGATAAGTAACAATCGCTGATGCCTAGCTGCGACAGGTAATCAAGTATTCCCGCGGCGTCGGAAAAGGTGAATTCCCGATGAAGCTGAAGACGGTAAGTGCTGCGTGGAATAAGTGGATTCACGGTATCAGAATCGCAGACCCGCTATGCATATGAAATAGACCCGGTATTATCGTGATTGTAGGAGAGCTGATGGGATTCCACGCTTTGTCGCCCGTGATTTGACTTAAATTGCAAATACCTTAACGTTTCTCGTGTACAATGCCGGAATAGATCACTACCTCAAGCTGAATTGATTATCTTAACGTAAAATGAGTGAATATAATCACTTGCCGCAAACGCCGCTTCCTTCGTCCGCGACCAGAATGCCTGGGTGTGCGGCAAGGCGTCTGCCAGAAGAAACATCGGCGGATATGAAGCTCGAAAACGATAGCTCGATGCTTGATCGCCACATTATCGAAGCGGTCACGCCAATTGTCGATTGCGGCCGCTATCCGGCCAAACGGATCGCCGGCGACCGATGCGCAGTTGAGGCCGACATTTTCCGTGATGGCCACGATATTATTCGCGCAGCGGTCAAATGGCGGCGAAAAGATGAATCCGCATTCCAGGAATCGCGCATGACTCTCGCCGACAACGATCGCTGGAGCGGCGAATTTCCAGTCGGTGAAAACGCGCGCTACGTGTTCACTATTGAGGCATGGACCGATCGCTTCGCGTCATGGCTGGCGGATTTCACCAAAAAAGTGGATGCGCACCACGCTTCCGCGCGGGACTTGCTTGAGGGAATCGGATTGTTGGAGGCTCTCGTCGCACGTTGCCGTTCGGTTGATAAGGCGTATATCGCGCAAGTGCTAAAACAGTTGCGCGCGGTGAGTGCCGCCGATCCGGCCAATGCGTTGAGTGTGCTGTCAACGCCGGAATTGAGAGAGATTGCGCAACGGATGGGCGAACGCGCCGAGGCCAACACCTATCCCCGCTTACTGGAGGTTATCGCCGATCGTCCGCGCGCGCGCCGCGGCGCATGGTATGAAATGTTCCCGCGATCGCAAGGCACGATTCCCGGCAGAGCCTCGACTTTGCGTGAAGCCGAGCGGCGGTTGCCTGACATCCATGCGATGGGTTTCGACGTCGTATATCTGCCGCCCATTCATCCTATCGGAATGACTAATCGCAAGGGAGCAAACAACGCGTTGGCCGCTGGCGTGCTTAATCCGGGTAGTCCATGGGCAATCGGCAGCGATGCCGGCGGCCACGACGCGGTTGACCCGGGATTGGGCACGCTCGCCGACTTTGATCATTTCGTCAATGCCGCGCAATTTAACGGACTTGAAGTGGCGCTGGACTTCGCGATTCAATGCTCGCCGGATCATCCCTGGGTACGGCGGCATCCCGCCTGGTTCCGGCATCGTCCGGACGGTTCGATCAAATACGCCGAGAATCCGCCAAAGGAATATCAGGATATCTATCCGATCAATTTCGAGACGCGCGAACAACGGGCATTGATGGAGGAACTGAGGAATATCGTCGTGTTCTGGATCGAGCACGGCGTGAAGATTTTTCGCGTTGATAATCCGCATACAAAACCGGTGAAATTCTGGGAATGGCTGATTGGCGAAGTGCAGGGCCAATATCTCGACGTGATTTTTCTGGCCGAAGCGTTTACACGTCCCAAAATGATGAAGGCGCTGGCCAAAGCCGGGTTTTCCCAGTCTTATACTTACTTTACCTGGCGCAATAGCAAGACGGAGTTGACGGAGTATTTGACGGAACTTACCCAAACTGAGATGAGGGAATATTTCCGCCCAAACTTCTTCACCAACACGCCTGACATTCTGACCGACGTTCTGCAACGGGGCGGACCCGCGGCCTTCAAATTGCGCTTGGTACTGGCGGCGACCCTGTCGCCCTCGTACGGCATCTATAGTGGCTTCGAATTGTGCGAAAATCGCGCTGTTGCGAGTACCGAGGAGTATCAAAATTCGGAAAAATACGAGATAAGAGTTCGCGACTGGAACAAGCCGGGCAATATCAAGGATCTGATCACCCGCGTAAATCGCATACGGCATGAAAACGCTGCATTGTGGGAATTTGAGAACCTGCGTTTTCTTCCCGCGGACAACCCCGCAATTCTGTTTTATGCGAAACTCAGCGAGGATCGCGGCAACGCTTTGCTGATCGCGGTCAATCTCGATCCATTTGCATGGCATGAATGCACGGTTACGGTGCCGGCGGATTTGGGAATCAATCCCAGCGGGGGTTACCGGGTCACCGATTTGCTGTCCGGAGCCGTCTATACATGGTCGGAGCGCAATTACGTGCGGCTTGATCCGCAGGTTGCGCCCGCGCACATTCTGCGTGTCGATTTGCCGCAATGAAAGCGAACAATAGTTTCTCTCCCGATCCGCTATGGTACAAGGACGCGATCTTTTACGAGTTGCGCGTACGTTCCTTTTACGACGGCAATGGTGACGGGATTGGTGACTTCCCGGGACTGACCGGCAGACTTGATTATTTGCAGGAGCTGGGCGTCACTACGTTGTGGCTATTGCCGTTTTATCCATCGCCGTTGCGTGACGATGGTTATGACATTTCCGACTACATGGACGTGCATCCGGATTGCGGTGAATTGCACGACTTCCGCCTGTTCCTGCGCGAGGCGCATGAACGCGGCTTGCGCGTGGTGACGGAGCTGGTGATAAACCACACCTCGGATCAGCATCCGTGGTTCCAGCGTGCACGCCGGGCACCGAAAGACGATCCAGCCCGCGATTTTTACGTGTGGAGCGAGAGCGCGGAACGCTACAAGGACGCGCGCATTATTTTTCAGGACTTCGAGCCCTCGAACTGGGCCTGGGATCCGGTCGCGAAGGCTTACTACTGGCATCGTTTCTACTCGCACCAGCCGGACCTCAATTTCGACAATCCCGAGGTGCGCAAAGCGCTTTTGCACGTGGTCGATTTCTGGTTCGCGATGGGTGTCGATGGGATGCGGCTGGACGCCGTGCCGTATCTCTATGAGCGCGAGGGCACGGATTGCGAAAACCTGCCCGAAACGCATGGCTACTTGCGCGAGCTGCGGCGTCATATCGATGAGAAGTACAGCGATCGGATGCTGCTGGCCGAGGCGAATCAGTGGCCCGAGGACGCCGTCTCCTATCTGGCGGAAGGCAAGGAATGCCACATGGCGTTCCAC
>JBOHWM010000038.1:0-2266 GCA_050736555.1 Binataceae bacterium (SeqCode) | reverse complement strand
ATACTGATAAACACATGGTTAAAGCAACGATAGCAGGTTCAAATAGCCGAATTAGACTAGACTCATTGCCGTAGTACCAAACAAGCTCAAGATTTGTATTTAACATTCGGCGATGATTCGGCCGCATGCCCCGAAAACACCATCGAAATGTATGGAATGTGAATTTTATCTTGGGCCAGGGATAAAACTGAGTTCGTTCGTCCTAGCTCGCAGTGCATTATGATTCCCGCAATGCTAACGTTGAGTAGGATTCGACGGGCGAAGCATGGATCGTCAATTCATGCAGCGGCAACAAAAGTGTGATAGAGGTGGAGACAATCATTTTTTGAAATTGTTGCTGCGCTGGATCGCCGCATGATGACGGTAATCACCGGGGGATCATAATCGGGTTGGGGTGACTCTGACTGGCATTTGAGTGTGCCAAAATCGCGCTTTGCGCGTGATCGTCAAAGGTGGTGGAAGGTGCGTTCGAGGGCGGAGGATGTGGTTGATGACGTTATTCGCCTAGCGCCACGTTCCTGGAAACAGAAACTCCGATAATACGAGGATTCGAGACGCGCAACGGCTCGGCGGATCGGGAATTTTTCGCGTTGCTGTTGCGCGGCGAAAAACAGGAACATGAAGAGATTGAAGCGCCTCCATTGGTGCGGCGTTGTGTTCTTCACTGCGTTAATAACGCCGGGTCTGGTCTATGCCGGCGGAAATTGGAGCAACGCGCCCGCAAGCGCGGGCAAATCGCGCGGCGATTCCAGCGCGCCGCTCGCCGTAGCGCCGATGCGAGTCGTGCAGGAAAGCGATCTGACTTCGTCGGATTACGAGCCAGAGGCTATCTTTCCCCCGTCACAAGCGCCCACGCCGGACGCGCAGAATTTACTACCATGCCCGCTATCAGTGCCGTGCCGAGTCGAATCGGACAACGACCAACCTGCGGTCGTATCGCACCCCGACGTCGCACCGCAGCCTGGTAATGTGCGGATGGCTGAGATTCCGACGCCATCCGGCATGCAAATGAAGGCGCTGCTGCCGTGCCCAATGTCAGTGCCATGCATCGCGGAGCCGACGCCACCGAGCGCACCTCCGCCAGCCTCCCCCGCACGTCATCGGATGCGGCGGCAAACCCGGCCGCATGAAGCCGTCAAGGCCGTTCGGGTTCGCCATGACGCGCCGGTGCGATCGGTTACCAAGACACGGGTTACCAAGTCAGTGCGGCCCATGATTTTGCCGCCACCTGAAGTTACGTTGCAGGGTTCATCGGTGCTGAAGCTGCAAGCGGAACACTCCCTGGAACAAATTGACGCGAGGCTAGCGATGCTTAATCCAGTGGATTTGGTGGGCGAGCAGGCGGTCACCTACGAACAAGCGCATCGATTGCTGGCGGCCGGCCATAGCGCGCTTGTCGGTCAGGATTATCTCACCGCGCTGGGGCTGTGCTCCAAGGCATCACGTTTGATCTCGATGCTGCCGGGCTATGCCGCTAAACGCGAGGCACAGGCGCATTAGCACACTGCCTGAAGCGGCGGATAGTGCCGAAAGACCGAGAGTCGGCGGCTGAATCGGGCATCACAACTGGTTCGCGCTCGCAGACGCGAATACGTGGCCTGCGGACAGACGTGTTAGCTCAGGGAGTTAGGCGGCGTGTCGTAACCGCGTGCAAATCGCGCAAGTACGGCCGTATGCGTTTGGTCCAATCGGAGTTGCGCGCCCGCTCCCACGCGTCGCTTTTGGTCACACTCGCTTCCTCAAGCTCGTAAACGGCGAGATATTTCGGATTTCCCTCAAGCGCGACGTAGCGCCGCGCACAATATACACCTGGCACCGCGACCAGCGCCGGCACGTGATCGACGTCGTACCACTCGTTGAATTCCTTCTCATGCTCAAGTGGCGTATTGAGCCGGACCGTTAGCACGAAATTGGCCTCGCTCGGCGGACGCTCGCCATGGGCGAAGATTTCCTTGTAAACGCATCGGGAGGTGTTGCGGAAATGCGGCGTCATGCGCCAGGTCCATTCCGAAGGTGACTTGGTGATCTTTAGATAAGCATCGCTTTTCAGGACACTTTCGTCGTCCAAATAGTACAACGCCAGATATTTGGGCTGACCTTCAACCGCGACATAGCGCTTGCCGCTTAGAAAGCCAGGAAGCGCGATACGTTCCGGCACATGCTCAGTGTCATACCATCGGTTGAACTCCGCTTCAGCTTCGGCGTCAACGTCGGTCCACACCGCGAGCAATCCCGTACCGTTGAATGATGTCATAGTGAGTCCTCC
>JBOHWM010000037.1:0-6561 GCA_050736555.1 Binataceae bacterium (SeqCode) | reverse complement strand
GGATAGCGGCGCTTCAGCTCGCCCCAATATTCGAAGCGCCGATACCTTACTCGGCGCACGAGGCGGCGATAGAAGAATCCGCCGAGCCGGATGTATTCAGCCCCTGTACGACCAAGATTAACGTACGACTTATGCAGAATGGCGCGCCGCTCGGCCAGGCTGCGCTCGGCAAATGCGATTGCGAGATTGCGCATCCCGATCCTCGCGTGACGACGGTCAAGCCAATAGAAGATATGGCCGCTGACGACGCCCAGCGGATACAGCACAAAATCAGGCAACAGGCTCAACGCATGAATCACCGCCGTCATCGCGTAGAAGATCAGACGATCGCGCCGGGTCAGCGTGAGTCCAGCGAAGCGCGTTTGCCTGCCTCTAACGGCGGCTCGAATCGGTTCTTCTAAAAATTGCGCAGCGGATGATACAGGTGCGGCCATCAGGATAATTAGCCCGAGATGAAAGTCATGCTAACTGCAAGCAGCCAGAACATTTGCGACCACCGCACTTTGTTGCCGTAATGCTACAGCGAGTTGCGTTCACGTTTGGACGCCTTGGCGATTACCACGATCCCCGAGTCAGTGACGTGGAAACGTGCGCGGTCGCGTTCAAGATCGTAACCGATTTCGTCGCCTGCGCCGATCACGACGTTTTTGTCAATAATCGCGCGGCGAATCTTAGCAAAGCGGCCAATGTCGCAGTAGTCCATGATCACCGAATCATCGATCTGGCTGTACGAATGCACGAACACCGAACGTCCCAGCACTGAATTGCGCACCACGCCGCCCGACACGATGCAGCCTTCGGAAACCACTGAATGCAAGGCCTGGCCGCGCCGGTCATGCTCATTGAACACGAATTTGGCCGGTGGCTGATTGTAGTAGGAGGTGCGCAGCGGCCAAAACGGATTATAAAGATTGAGATGCGGACGGGCGTCGCGCAAATTCATATTAGCTTCGTAATAGGCGTCGATCGTGCCGACGTCGCTCCAATAACTTAAATTCTCCTCAGAGTCGCCGCGGATGCGGTTGGTCATGAAATTGTACGCGTACACTGGCAGGCGATTAATCAGGCGGGGAATCAGGTCGCGGCCAAAATCGTGATGACTTTCTCCCATCCCCGCATCCTCAATCAAGGCCGCGCGCAAGACCGCGGGATCGAACAGATAATTGCCCATCGAGGCCAGGCATCGCCCCGGAGCGCCCGGCATTTGATGAGCGTTGGCACCAGGCTTTTCTTCGAAACCGAAAACTCGCAAACCCGAACCGACCTCGACGATCCCGAACTGGTCGGCCTCCTCCACCGGCACTGGTAGTGTCGCCACGCTCACCGCCGCTTTGCGATCCAGATGGAACTGGATCATCTGCTGGATATCCATCCGATAGATGTGATCGGCGCCGAAGACCGCGACCAGGTCGGGCTTGAAGTCGTCGATCAAATTGAGATTCTGAAAAATGGCGTCGGCGGTGCCCTGGTACCAGGTCTCGCCCAAACGCATCTGCGCCGGCACCGGGATGATGAAATGGTCGTGCATGATGTAACCGAACTGCCAACCGTCCTTGAGATGCTCGATCAGCGACTGCGAACGCCATTGCACCATTACGTAAATCGACCATATTTGCGAATTGACCAGGTTTGAGAGGACGAAATCAACGATGCGGTACTTCCCGCCGAAGGGCACTGCCGGCTTGGCACGATCCCGGGTTAGCGGATAGAGCCGCGTGCCCTGCCCGCCCGCCATCACAAGAGCCAACGTTCTCATAGCCGTTGTCGTTTCACACTCCACGCACCGCGCGTTCGATCGCTCGGCTCGGTGCGCATGCGAATTTTGCGAAAGCCCGCCCTTTCATCCCATCCATCGTGATTTCGTAAGCGGCACGCCCGCCACGGACCGGGATGCGCGACAATTGGACGTCAAAGCCATCGTCCTTTGTTGCTTGGCACTTCAGTTGGCCTTAGGCAAGTCGTCAGACGCGCCAAAAATTCTCTCGCATAAAAAAAACTGCGGCGGGCGAATAGGCGTCGAGGGTTGCTTTCATAGGCGAGTCCGTTTATTTTCAACATCCTTCGCTAAATATTCGATGATAAGGAATCGAGGCACGTTGATTGCTTGAAACTTTGGCAAGACTTTTACGTCTAATCAAAACGTGACGGGTGCTTAACTCCCGTCAGAATCCTTCTCCCGATTGAGGGAGGGAGGCCACACAATGCCAACTGTAGCTCGACGTGAACTTGGGCGTCTCGCGAAACCCGAAGCAGGAGTGGTTTATCGAACCGCATGCCAGAACCCCGGCTGTGGTCATGCTTTTGACTTGAGGATTACCCCGGAAAACGCAGGTCTCTTAAGTGGCACGATGGCGTGTCCACAATGCCGTCGGCATGGTGGCATGCTCAAGCGGGAAGTACGGCTCGGCGATCGCCTATTCTCGGCCAAGCTGGTTTTTCGGATGACGGGAGTCGCCCCACGTGCGGACGAAGACGAGGTTTATTCGGGGACGGCGGAACTACGCTATTAGACCGGAGCGGGATCACCTAAACCAGACAACGCCGTACTCGTATCCGCGAACTTCGCGATGCGAAAAGACGCACGCGCCGCCCTATGACAATTAGGGCGGCGCGTCCGTTTTTATGACTCGGGGATTTATACTCCCGCCAAAAGCTGAGCCGTCACTCCCTGCAAATTTCGCACGCTGGCGCGCTCCAGCAGCCGCCGTATCCAGGCGTCGACGTGGGAACGATTGGCTCCCGGGTCGATGCCGAGATCGCGCAACACCATCAGACGTGGTGCGAACCCGATGTCCGCGATCGAAAACTGCGCGGCCAGGTACTCTTGTCCCTGTAATTCGTGGTTGAGATAGTCGAGCACCCGCTCGACCGCCTTTTGCAGTCGCTGCAGCCGCGTGGGATCACGATCGCTCTCGACTTTCGACATCTCGCTCATCAGTTGGCCGACCTGGGGTGTGAACGAGGTGTCGGCGAAATCTTCCCATATCCGCGCCTTCGCGCGCAGCGCGCTCGAACCGATTGCAGGCAGCACGGGCGGCTCGGGGTATTCGTCCTCCAAATACTCGACAATTACCGTCGAATCGTAAATGGTGCTGTCCTCGTCAACCAATACCGGTACGCGCCCGAACGGGTTAAGTCGCAGGAAGTCGGGCTTGCGTTGTTCACCCTGAGCCAGGTCAACTTCGACAAAGTCATAGGTAAGCCCCTTTTCCGCCAGCACGATGCGAACCTTCTGGCCGAAGGGACAAGGTTGGAAGTCATAAAGCTTCATCACAATAGAACCGGTGGGGCCTTTATTCCGCTACCACGGTCAGCTTCAAGCCGGCCTCGACCTCGGGCTCCAATCTGACCGTCACGGTGAATTCGCCGAGCTGCTTGATCGGCTCGGGCAGCATGATTTTGCGCCGCTCGATTTCCACACCCTGTTGCCGCAGCGCCCGCTCGATATCGATATTGGTGACCGAACCGAATAGCTTGCCCTCCTCGCCCGCGTGGGCGCGAATGATGAGCGCGATCGCCTCGACCCTATCTTTGAGTTGCGTCGCTTGTGCCTTTTTGGCTTCGCGCTTCGTCATCGCAAGCCGTTTGTCATGCTCGAAGGCGCGCAGATTTCGCGAATTGGCTTCAACCGCAAGTTTGCGCGGCAGCAGATAGTTGCGAGCGTAACCAGCTCGGACCTTGACGACGTCGCCCGGCCGTCCCAGGTTCGCCACTTCTTCGTTCAAGATTATCTGTAGATTCATCGCTTCTGCCTTATCGAACCCGGTTCAGAGGAAGTCCCCAAAGTTCCGCGCCTCCTGGCTCGGCGGCTTCAACCGCCGAAAATCGATCCAAAGGTCAAAAATACCGGCTGCGCATACCAACGCGGCAAGCACCGGCTGCACAATCGTGACGAAATAAATCAGACCGCGCGCCAATGGCGGCATCGACAGCACCTTGAAATAAAAGGCCATGATCGCCAGTCCCTGGCAGAAATAAACCGCCGCCACGCACGCGAAACAATCCAAAAAGATCGTGCTGAGCGGGGCCACTGGAACAAACAGCCCGAAGCCCGACACCAGCAGCGTCCAGATGAGCCAATCCGGGGCCGCCCAGCGCACTAGGTCACCGAAAAGCGGATAGCCAACTCGCTGCTGCTTGCCGCTGAGCCGCCAGAAAATGCCGAGATTAACCAATACCGCAAAGCCGGCGGAAATCGCCGCCAGGGCCGGACTCAGCCGGATAGTCGCGTTGACGATACTGTCGCGCGTCCCGCTCGAAATACTCGCTTCCATGCCGACCATGTGGTAAAACTTTTCACCACGCGTCAGGGCGGCGAGAAGATCGCGATGCAGCACAGTGGCAAGCTCGGCCGGCGAGCCCACCAATGCCAGCGAGGCCAGCAACCCCGCCACCAACATCGTCCCAACCGTACACAACACGACGGTTTCGAATGGTTTGCGCCGCTCCAGCGTGTACGTCATGACTGCGGTCGCCAGGCCAAAGGTAACCGTGTAGGCCAGCGCGCCGGAGGGTCCCGCCGCTAGCCCGACCAACGCCGCCGCCAATACGATCGCCCCGCCGCCGCGCCACAACGCCCCCGGCAAACCAACCGCGTAATACAGCACCGGAACCGGCGCAAGCAACATCACCAAGCCACCCGCAATCGGCACCATGCCGCCGGCGAGAAACAGCACCGCTGCGATCAGTGCCGCACGCACCAGCCCGAATGCGTCCTTGCGTGTCACAGTGCCCCGTGTATCAGAGCCCCAGGGTCGAGAACGGCAAAAGCGCCAGCACTCGTGCCCGCTTGATTGCCACCGCCAACGCACGCTGATGGCGGGCGCAATTGCCCGACGTGCGGCTCGGGACAATTTTGCCGCCTTCGGTGATGAAGCTTTGCAGGGTTCGCACGTCTTTGTAATCGACCCGCAGCGTCTTGTCAGCGCAGAATCGGCACACCTTGCGGCGTCCGCCCGAGCGCCGCCGCATGCCGCCGCGATCCCCCTGCCGGCCTTCGCCCTCGCCTCTTTGCGGGCGCGGTCCGCGATGTTCGTGGGCATCGCCGCCGCCTTCGCGACGTTCAACTCTTTCTTCGTCAGCCATGGTCCGCTTCCTAAATAATCGCTGGCCTTGAGGGTACTTCTCAAGGGCTCAGGGTGAAAAAATAAGTGCCTGGATCAATCACTCTGAGCGGATTGTAACTCAATCCGCGCGGCCACAATTTCCAAATCGGCCAGTAAACTGCGCCGTGCCGCGCCGCGCAAGCCATGTAAAAGCCCTTCGGCGCGGATTTCCGCACCCGGCCGAAGCGCCGCATGAAGCGCCCGCGCCGCTTCGCCCTTAATCACCACGCTCAGCGGCATCCTGTCATTCGGTTCGCCGCAATCCACCGTCAGGCGCAGTAACGGCGTACCGCCCGGAGTGCTATGCAAGCGCGGCGCGTCTATCAGACGGCCGTTAAATTCAACTCTGATCGCCACTCTCCGGTTCGTTGGACTCCGTGGACGGGGTTTCCGCCGAATTTTCCGAAGCTGAAGACGCAGCGCGAACCGGCTCCGGGGCGATCGGCGCCGACTCGGGCTCGGTGCGCGGCTCCGCGGGCTCCGCCGGTGCGTTTTCCGTCTGTTGTGCTCGCGCCGCATTTTCGGCTGCAGCCGCGGCTTTCGCTTCCGCCGCCGCTCTGGCCTCGGCGGTGCGCCGGCGATGTGCCTCGATGTCCGCGCGGATTTTGGCCGGATCAGCCTCGGCTTCGACCAGTACGGAAAGGTGTCGCAAAACGTTGTCCGACAACTTCAGATTGCGCTCGACTTCGTTCATAGTGGCGCCATTGCCGCCATAGTCGAGCCGCACATAATAACCGCGGCGTTCGCCTCTGATATGATAGGCCAGCTCGCGGAAACCCCATTCGTCGGTGTCGATCAATTCCCCGCCGCTGGTGCCGATAAGTCCCTCGAAGCGTTTGATGGCTTCCTTTTGGGCGGGTTCACCCAGATCCGGGCGCAAAATGAATACTGTCTCGTAGCGCCTCACGCGCTGTCCTCCTTTCGGATATAAAGCCCCCGCACGGGAGCAAGGAGCGATCAGAGGACTTTAACAGCACCTCGTCTATCTCACAAGGCATTCACTTCCCAGAGTGTCCACAAACAAACCGCGCCAGTCACGCCGCATACGGATGAGAACATGACGATTAGCATCTATGTACTGGCGCGGCGAATTGCTATGAGGAAGACTGTGACATCAATCCGCCCGCCGAACGAACCAAAGGTCCTAGCAATGGCGAAAGCGAAAAGTAGAAAGACCGGCGCTTCCAGTAGAGCAAAACCATCGCACAAGAGTGTACCTGCCAAAAGCGGGATCAAGGCCAAAGGCAAAGAGTTGCGCTTAACCCCGGCGCGCAAGCTCAGCGTCAAACCGAGAGGGAAGCTCGTCAAGGGGCCCAAAATACCCGCCAGGGCGAGACCTGTTGCCAAGACTCAGCGCGTAACGTCCCGCCCAGGTGGTATGACGAGACCCAAACTGGCGCCTTATCGTGCGCCAGAGCTTGACCTTCCGTCCTACGACGAACTGCCGGTACGCGCC
>JBOHWM010000036.1:0-11299 GCA_050736555.1 Binataceae bacterium (SeqCode) | reverse complement strand
CCCGAATGGGTCAATGATCTGCCGGGCAAGCAGCCGCGGTTGATCGAGCGTTCGGAAGGAATCGAGTATACGATCGTTAATGGTGAGCCGCTGTTTGCGCACAATCAATATCAGGGCGGCCTGCCCGGACGCGTTTTGCGCAGCGCCTGACCAGCAGCGCGAGTATTTCCGATGAATGGTGCTGAAAGTTTGATCCTTACCGCGCTCGCCGCGGGAGTTGACGTTTGCTTCGCCAATCCTGGCACCACCGAGATGCCGCTGGTGGCCGCGCTTGACGCGGTGCCAGGGATGCGCGCGGTGCTCGGCCTGTTCGAGGGCGTATGCACCGGCGCGGCCGTCGGTTATGCGCGAATGAAGGACCGTCCCGCGCTGACCTTGACGCATCTGGGCCCCGGTTTCGCCAACGGCATCGCCAACCTGCATAACGCCCGCCGTGCCCATTCGCCGGTCGTCAATATCGTGGGCGATCAGGCCACCTGGCATCTGGCCGCCGACGCACCGCTCACGTCCGATATCGCTTCGCTCGCGCGTCCGGTCTCGGGCTGGATACGTCAGGTCAAAACACCCGCTGAGGTCGCGCGGGATACCGCCGAAGCGATCGCCGCGGCGGGAGGTATACCGGGCAAAATCGCGACGCTCATCGTTCCATCCGATTGCCAATGGGAAGCGGCCTCAGCGTCCGCCGCGGCGATCAAGCCGGCGCCGGCGAAGGCGGTGTCCGAGCATGCGATTGCCACCTGCGCGGAACTCCTTCGTCGCCACGGCGCGAAGGCAGCACTCTTCCTCGGCGGCATGTCACTGCGCGAGCGCGGTTTAGAAGCCGCCGCCCGAATCGCGGCCAAAATCGGATGCACCTTGGTGTGCGAAACCTTTCCGTCAAGAATCGAGCGTGGCGGCGCGATGCCTGCGGTGCTCAAACTGCCCTACTTCCCTGAACAAGCGCTCGAAATGCTATCGAAGTATGCCGCGATGGTTGTGGTGGGAACGCGCGCGCCGGTCGCCTTCTTTGGCTATCCCAATCTGCCGAGCAGCCTTGTCCCTGAAGGCCAGGTGGTCGAGACCCTTGCGAGTGTCGAAAATGACAGCGCGGCGGCTCTCGAAGTGCTCGCCGACGCGCTCGGCGCTTCCGGCAATTTGCCCAACACTTCCTCGCCGCGGCCCGGCCGTCCCGCGGGTGAACTCAACGCGCAGACGATCGGCGCCGCGCTCAGCGCACTGATGCCCGAAAACTGCATCATAATGGACGAGGCGGCAACCACCGGCCTGCCGTTTTTCATGAATTCGAGTAGTGCTCCGCCTCACACTTACCTTGGCTTGACCGGCGGAGCGATCGGCCAGGGCTTGCCCTGCGCGACCGGCGCCGCCGTCGCCTGTCCTGATCGCAAGGTAATCGCGTTTCAAGCCGACGGCGGCGGGATGTACACGGTGCAAGCGCTATGGACGCAGGCACGCGAGCATCTCAATGTTACCAATCTTATCTGCAACAATCGCCGTTACCGGATTCTGCAGGTGGAACTCGCGCGTTCAGGCGTGACCGAGCCCGGGCGCAAGGCGCACATGCTCACCAGTCTCGCTCAGCCCGAGATTGACTGGTCGCGGATGGCTAACGGACTGGGCGTGCCCGCGGTTCGCGTCGACAATGCGGAGTCCTTATGCCGCGAACTCGAGCGGGCGTTAAAGGAGCCCGGCCCCAACCTGGTCGAACTGCTGATTTAGTTCGCGCGATCACCGTTTCCGAAGGAGCGCGACAAAATATCTGGGAGTTGCTCCAACCGATCGATGCGTGGTTCGTGATCGACCCGCGCGCCCACGCCGATAAAGCACGTCCCCGCCGCCATCGCGGCAATCCGATCGGTTTCACTGTCACCGACATAGACCGCGCGCGCCGCCGCCACGTCGGCCCGTTTCAGGCATAGCGTCAGAATATCGGGCGCCGGCTTGGGACGGACCTTGTCACGCGCGCTTGCAACCGCCTCGAATACGCCGTCAAGTCCGAGATGCTCGATCAGTCCGGGCACTGTGGCTGAACGGTTGGTCGCCAGCCCGATCCGATAGCGCCGCTTGATTTCGGTCAAGAAGGGACGCAGCTCAAACGGCTGGCGCAGGAGCTTGAAGAAAGGAGTGAAATCGAGCGCCCTCGCGACCTCGCGCATCCGCGCCAACCGTGCCTGGTCGCCGCCGGCGCGCAATTCGAAGACCTGAACCGCCGACATGAACACCCCCGCCTTTTCCTCCTCGGGACTGAGCGGCGGCTCGCCGACTTCGGCGTAAATCGCATTGTAATAGCTGGTGTTGGATTCGGTTGAATCGAACAGGACGCCGTCGGCATCGAAAATCACCAGGTCCAATGCGCGCGGTTCACTGATAGATGAGAAACGATGCGGTTGCGATTCCATATGCTCCCGTTCAAGTCCACTTAACCTTTATTGATAACGCGCATCTCAGACGAGCGGCTCATTGCATCACGAGTCCGGCTCGCCTGAGACGCTCCAAAATTGATATCGTGGCATGACCGCAAGCGCTTTTGTACCACCCTCAGGTGAGAAGCCGGACGCGATCATTCGCTCACGAGGGTGAGACCAGTGACTCAGGGAGGTTGTCGTGAAAGCGATTCAGTTGAGCGAGGTCGGCGGGCCCGAGGTGATGAAGCTGGTTGAGATTCCCAAGCCGGAAATCAGGCCACGCATGGTGCGCGTACGCAATCACGCGGTGGGTATCAATTTCGCCGATAATTTCTTTCGCCAGGGCACCTACGTGGTCAAGCCCAAGTTGCCGGATACGCCCGGGATGGAAGGCGCGGGGATTATCGACGAGGTTGGTCCGGAGGTTGAAGACCTCAAGCCCGGTATGCGCGTGGCCGGAATCGGGCTTAAGTGCTACGCCGAATATTCTCTGTTTTACGCCAACCAGGTCATTCCATTACCCGATTTCGTGAGCTTCGAGGAAGGCGCGGCTTTCCCGATTCAAACTTTGACGGCCTGGTTCATGCTGCACACATGCGACCGCACTACGCCAGGCAAAACCGTGCTGGTGCATTCCGCCGCTGGCGGCGTGGGCGTGGTCGCGAGCCAAATCGCCAAGGCCGCGGGCGCGCGCGTGATTGGCACCGTCTCCAGCGACAGTAAATTCGATGTTGCGAAAAAATACGGCGCCGGCGACGTGATCAATTATACAACGCACGACTTTGCCCAAGAGGTGATGAAGCTCACCGGTAATCGCGGCGTCGATTTGATCCTTGACGCCGTGGGCAAGCCAACCTTTGAAAAGGGCTTGAGCTGCCTTGCTCCGTTTGGCCATCTGATTCTTTATGGCCGCGCGGGCGGACCGCCGGACCGCCTCGACGTGTTCCAACTCTTCAATCGCGCGGCCAAGGTCAGCGGCTTCATCCTGTTCACCGCCTCCTCGCAAACCGAACTGATGCGCAAAGGTGTCGAGAGCTGTTTCCAATTGATGAAAGAGGGCAAGCTCAAGATGGTAGTCGGCAAAACCTTTCCCTTGGGCGAGGCGGCGGCGGCCCATCGCTTCATGGAATCGCGGCAATCAATTGGGAAACTGGTGTTGTTGCCTTGAAGAGTGTTTTAAACGCGGCTCCGTGGGCGGGCGAGTTCGCAAGCCGTCGGGCAAATCAAGACTCGCCTGCTTCAATGAAGACGGCTCGCTGGCTAAGTCAATAACTTATTTTGCTGGCCGCCTATTTTCCTGGTGATGCACGTGAAACATCGGCGCCTGACCGCGCGTCTAAACGTTACTTTACTGTGCAATGGCTTGCTGGGTGACAGGAGGAGCCAATGGAATTCGCCGAGCTGGCCGCGATGGCGGGTGGACACGCCGAAGCTCGCGCCATCCAAATTGCTCTGAAGCTGGGGGTTTTTGAGGCACTTGCTCAGGGTCCGCATGAACCGGCGGAAATCGCCGCAAGGATCCGCTGTGACGAACGCGCCGTCACTATCCTGGTCAACGCGCTGGCCGCGGTGGGCATCCTCGAAAAACGCGACCACCGGTTCGATCTCAGTGCCGTCGCGCGCGATCACCTGGTTGAATCATCGCCGGCGTATTTCGGCGGCTTGATTCTCTTTGACGGTGCTCAATGGGAGACCTGGGGCAAACTCGAGGACTCGATCAGAACCGGCCGGCCAGCGCGTGCCGCCGACATGTTTCAGAATCGGCCCGAGGAAACCGCACGCTTCATCCACGCGATGGACAGCCTGGTGCGCGCGCGCGGCGACGCTCGCTGGTGCGCCGATCGCATCGATCTCGCAAATGCCCGAACGATTGCCGACATCGGCGGTGGGCCCGGCACTTATCTGATCGAGTTCTTAAAGAAATGGCCGCGCCTGCGCGGCGAAATTCACGATTTACCAGCCACGCTCAAAATCGTGCGCGAATTGCTCGAAGCGCGCGAACCCACGTTGCCACCGCGCATTGCGCTGCGCGAGGTCAACTATATCAGTGATGAGATACCCGGCCCGCTCGACGTCATTTTCATGTCGAATATCATTCATAGCGAGGGCGAACGCACCAATGTCGAACTGATGACGAAGTGCTTTCGCGCCCTCGCCAGCGGCGGCCTGCTCATCATTAAGGACCACATCATGAATGCCGCGATGACCGTGCCGTCGGCCGGCGCGGTCTTTTCGCTCTACCTATTGCTGACCACGCGAGGCCGTGATTACAGCTTCGATGAAGTCGCGGGCTGGCTTCGCCAGGCGGGTTTCGCCGGTATAATCCAACAGACGCTGCCTACCTCCGCCTTTACGTCCTCGCTGGTGATGGCGCGGAAACTCTAAGAGTCAAGCAAATGCTTAAGGAGATGCGCACATCCTGAAACATCGCGTCACGTTGACGCGCTTTGCGCTTGCCGCGATCGCCCTGATGCTCATGGCCGGCGCGGTGGGATGCGCGCTCGGAGCCGTGCCGATGGCGCTGAGCGCCGCCGAAGCGGTTGGCGGCGGTGCGATCAATCTGGCTGCCGCCGAAGCCGACCATCACGGCAAAGCCACGCGTGGAGATGACCCGGACAAGGGGATGTGCAATGGATTGCTGCTGCAAACGCCGCTCGTGATCCAGTTCCGCCCCGCCGCGGGCGGCAGCCTGGAATGGCGCGAGTTGGCTTTGGGCGGCAGCCCGGACAAGCCGTTGTGGGCGCCGGCTACCGAAGAGCACGGAACGCACAGCCAATGGGCCGCCGCCACCAATATCGCCAAAATGGATTTCCAACCACCACTTGAAGGCATGCTGGACCCGGAGGCGCCAAACTATATCGCGTACGCGCCGGTTGAAAACGGCGGCGCGCAACAAGACGAGGCCTTGATCACGCTGGTGGTGGACTTCGGTCCCGCGGTTGGAACCTTTTCCTGGAACGGCCGTATTTATCAGTATTCGGTTGTGCATCAACTGCCTTGTTATCCGGCGCCTGACTGACCCGCTAAGGAACCTTTGTACAAGTGTGGTTCTGTCATTTTGAGCAGCGAAGAATCCCGGATTACTCGGCGTTTCCGATTCTCTTTTCCCGGATTCTTCACTTCACGGGCTACGTTTAGAATGACAAATGGGCTTGTGCGGAGATTCCCCTAACCCATGTGCGAACCCGATGGTGGATACTAATCCTGGCGGCGGCGGCGCTGATGGCGGCCGCGCCCTTTGCTATGAAACGCAACCTCAGTCCCGACCCGGCCATTACTTCGCATCTAAATCCCGCCACTTGGCCGGATAACCGCCTGACAATTGCGAATCTCGGCCACGCCACGCTGCTGATAGATTACTTCGGCGTGCGCGTTATCAGCGATCCAACTTTTTTCAAACACATCGGCCTGGCGATTGATTCAATCGCCACCATCGGTCCCGGCCGCCTGATTCCGGCGCCGCTTAAACCGCAACAGATCGGGCAACTTGACGTGATTCTGATCACCCACGCGCACATGGATCATCTCGATATTCCGTCGCTGGAGGCCTTGCCTAAAAACGCCGTCGTTATCGCATGCGATAAATGCGCCGGCCTGATTCGCCCGCTCGGTTTTACCGATGTACGCGAGCTGCGCTGGGGCGATCACACCGAGGTTCGTGGCATGCGCATTAGTGCGATGGGCGCGCGCCATTGGGGCAAGCGTTGGCCGCCGTTTGGCCGCGACTACGGCTTCAACAGCTACGTGCTCGAACGTCAAGGCCATCGGATGCTGCTCGCGTGCGACAGTGCCTATACGAATTTATTTGCGGTCTTACACAAAAACCCGCCTGAAGTCGCCGCTTTCTCGATCGGCGCCTATGATCCCTGGATCGACAATCATGCCGACCCGGAACAAGTATGGTCGATGTTCGAACAGACTGGCGCGGAGTATCTCGTCCCGATTCATTGGGGCACATTTCGCCTGTCGCGGGAACCGCCGGATGAACCGATGCGCCGCCTGGTCGCGGCCGCCGGCAAGAATTCCGATCGCATCGTTTTGCGTCATATCGGCGAGAGCTGGACCGCGCCGGTCTCGGGTATTTCGGTCGCGACCAATCCTTCGCGCTGAAGATGGCTTTGGATCGTCGCTCGCCTCGCCCGTACAATCCGGCCATTCTGGTGCTCGCGGCCTACCAGGCTCGTGTTCGCGTCCTGATACGTTTGCCGTCACACACCCTGGCGATGGATTTCGCAGCGACACATCCCTGTTCGCGCTGAACTATGGCGACCTTTCCCGCATATGGCGGTCCGCGTCCGCTCAGACCCGAGCCGCCGCGCGTTTCAATTTGGAGCCCGTTTAGCCAACAACTGTTTTTCTGGCTCTGGATCGCGGCACTGGCCTCGAACGTCGGCACCTGGATGCAGAATGTCGGCGCGGCCTGGCTGATGACCACGCTCTCCGCCTCACCCATGATGGTGGCGCTGATTCAAACGGCGGCGAGCCTGCCAATTTTCATGTTGGCGCTACCCGCCGGCGCACTGGCTGACCTGCTGGACCGGCGCCGCCTGCTGCTCTTTTCGCAAGGCTGGATGCTGGTGGCGGCCGGGGTGCTGGGAGTGCTTAGTATCGCCGGCAAGACCACGCCAGCCACCCTACTCGGATTGAGCTTCGCTCTAGGCATAGGCTCCGCGATGAATGCGCCTACCTGGCAGGCGATTGTGCCCGAAATCGCCGACCGTGATCGTCTGACGCCAGCAATCGCCGCCTTTGGCGTGAATTTCAATATCGCGCGTGCGATCGGGCCAGCGCTGGGCGGCATCGTCGTGAGCCTGCTCGGTGCCGGCGCCAACTTCCTGCTCAACGCCACGTCATTCTTGGGTGTGATGGCGGTGTTGTACGGATGGAAGCGTGTGCATACTCCCGGCGTGCTGCCCGCCGAGCGGCTGATGGGCGCGATGCGTACGGGAGTGCGCTATGTGCGTTACGCGCCGCCGCTGCGAGCCGTCCTGATGCGCATGGGCGCCTTTATGCTGGGTGCCAGCGCGCTATGGGCCGTGATGCCGCTAATCGCACGTGACGAACTCGGGCTTGGCGCAACCGGCTACGGCGTCCTGCTGGCGTCGTTCGGGGGTGGCGCGGTGCTGGGCGGCAGCCTCCTGCCGCAATGGGATCGGTATGCCTCGCGCGACTTGGTGGTTGCCGTGGTGACGGTGATTTTCGCCGCGGCGGCGGCCGCCCTCGCGATCGTGCGCAGCGTGCCAGTCAGTTGCGCGGTGATGGCGGCGGCGGGTGCCTCGTGGACCACCACCATGTCGGAATTCAATGTGGCGTCGCAGCTCTCGGTTCCGCAATGGGTGCGCGGACGCGCGCTATCCTGCTACCAGATCGTGATGCAGGGCGGCATGACACTGGGCAGTGTCGCCTGGGGCGCGTTCGCCACACGCTGGGGCGTACCCGCCGCGTTGCTCTGCTCGGCTTCGGTCATCGGCCTCAGCATGTTCACGATGATTCGCTATCGCCTCGCGACCGCCAGCACGCTTACGCTCGATCCACAGCCGCCAGCGCCGATGCCTCAAGTCGCCGCCGAAATTCCGATGGATCACGGCCCTATCCTGGTCACGGTGGAATATCTGATCGATTTGGAACAGGCCGCCGCATTTGAACAAGCGATGGTGGAATGGCGTACGGTTCGCCGCCGTGATGGCGCCACTTTCTGGGGGTTGTTCGCCGACGCGGCGCAGCCCAATCGTTATACCGAATACTTCCTGGTCGACACCTGGGTCGAGCATCTGCGCCAACATGAACGCGGCACCCTGGCTGATCTTCAATTACAGGCCTATGTGCGCTCTTTCCACATTGGCAAAAAACCGCCCGTCGTGACCCATCAACTCGCCGCCCGCGTAATCCAGTCAGGCTGATCCACCCGGCATCGCTTGACACTCGCACGGTCCCGCGATGCGATCCCGAATCATGCGGTGGATGACCCATAAGCCGGCCGCGCGGGCACGCTTTAATGTAGTGATGATTGCGGCGGCGATTTTGTTGCTTCCGAGCCGCGTCGGCGCACGCGACGACTGGACAGCAGCCAGCCATGTAACACTCACCGCGCCCGGGAATGCGCGCGCGGCTTCAGGTGCGCCGGCGGCTCATGGCACTTTGATCGCCTGTGGGCAACGCGTCGCGCCCGCCGCACCAGCTATCGGTAAAATCGTCTCGCGAATAGACGCGGTGTGGGACGTCGACACCCCGGTTTATCAAAGTGCCGTGGCCACGGGACCGCACGTCGTGCCCGGCGGATGCATCTTCTACAACAAGAAAACACTGACGATGCTGATGCGCCGACGGCTGGGCGTGCGCAATACGAACGATCGCGAGACTTTACTTTACGCGATTTTCGCGCATGAAGCCGGACACGATGTCCATCGCGATTTTTCACCCACGCGCGCGAATGTCCCGAATCGAATCAAGGAACTCGAAGCTGACCGCTTCGCGGGCTACACGCTTGAAGAACTCAATCTCGATGTAACCAATATCGCGCCGTATTGGAGCATGGCTGGCGACGAATTCAGTACCGGGCCGGGTCACGGCACCAGCGCGCAGCGGGTCGCGGCTTTCAAGGAAGGGTGGCATCTGGCCGAATGGGGCCGGCCTGAGAACGACGAGTCGGTCAGCCACGCACTCGATGATCCGGTCGCGCCCGACAACCCGTCCACCGCCCCGCAATAATCAGACGCATAGAGTAATCGGCGACAAACTATGATTTCGCCGCGCCAGCTTTTCCTCGTCTCATTCCGCAAGAGAACAGCACGTGAGGCAAACACGCGGGACGCGCCCTGTTACGGTTAGCTCAGGCTTCCAGGATACGCTCCGCCGCCCAGTTGCCGGTCTGGATCGCCGACTCGAGCGTCCCCGCTCCCACGTAAAATTGCGTGCCGCGCTCGTATAGATAGCCGTCATGGCGCTCGGAACTGGTCCGACCGCCGATCCGGTCGCTCGATTCGAAAACCGTTACTTGAGCGCCCGCCTGACGCAGGCGCAGCGCGGCGCTGAGTCCGGCCATGCCGGCTCCGATTACGACCACCCGCTTGCTGGCCATCCTGCCTCCCGTTATGTTGCGCGACGAACGCGACGCTTACGAAAGCGCCCACTCCTATGCCGCGTCACGCAAACGCCGGCCCTCATCTCGCGCTCCTTTGGTGCTGTTACACGCGCGATGCATCGGCTGAGCGTCCTTGAGATCCGTCTTCCCGCCTTTGGCATGCGCAAGGATGTGATCGACGCTGAAATCCGCCCAGGTCATGGGCTTGCCACATCTTGCACAAGCTTTTTTGTCATCGCTATTCCAGATGATCCGGCGCTGTTCGGGCGAAAATGCCCGTTTTTCATCTTTCCGCTCATAGAGCGAAAAGAGCAGTCCTTTCAGAATTTCACGCCGCCGCTCGCGATTCGCACCACTGTCGGTGTCGCCCTGGACCGTAAGCAGATAATCGCTGTAAAGCCGCTGCGGTGTTCGCCTGATGCTGGCTTTCTTCAGTTGTTCACGTAAATGGTCGACGCCGGTCGAGAGTTTGCGCAGCATCTCGAACGCAATTCGATTGCGGCGCCCGTCAATCATCACGAAATTCTCCGTACGCATTTCCCAGACAAGCAGGAAGAGCGTGTAAAACTCCGCGCTGTTATGAAAGCGCGTTTGTTTCAATTCCGGGAACATCCGCCTGACCAAGTTCATCGTCGCGATGAATTCTCGCAACACCCGGGCGAGCGTGTTTCCGTTCACACTATCGTTGCCGATCGCCCGGTCTAGCGCGGTCTTCTTATTGATTGGCCCGCCGTTGTGAATCGACATGAGGATTTCGGAAAAGAGCTCAGTACCTTTCATGCGATCGAGCTGCGCCGGCGAGAGTACCCGTTGATCACGCAGGTACTTTTGGAATTTGGTGACCAGCTTGTCAGCCTCTTTAAGAAATCGGCTCGTATAGAAACGTGCGTGCCGCTTTTCCCCGGAAGTAAGACGCTTTCCGGTTGAATTGATCCGAACGAAGAGATCGACGATCTGCGAAAGATCTCCAGAAACCTCAACGGTCGGAATTTTGTATGACTCAAAATCGGCGCGAACGTGAGGAAAATACCGTCGTATTGCTAACCAGTCATAGCGGGAAATCCCATCGCCTAAATCGAGCTTCGCGTCGAAGGAGTCCTTCCGGAAACGGCCGAGCTTGGCGAACATAAAGATCGTTTCAAGGCGCTGTTTCCCGTCAATAACGTCGTAGATAACTCGGCCTTTCTGATCGCGCTTGTATAAGAACACACTCGGCAACGGATAGCCGGTGACAATGGACTCGATGAGACGAACACGATCAGAACCGGTCCACACCGACTTGCGCTGAAAGCCAGGATCCAGATTGAGCCGGCGAGTTTGAAACAGAGAGAAAAACTCGTGGATCGGCTTCTCAGAAAAAATTGGCTGCAACATTACGCGCTCTCGTGAATGGAAATTCCGCTCATCCACGCGGAGACAAGGAATTTCATCCGGTAGGTCAAAATCGGGAATTTCTTTTCGCAAAAGTTTTGCGACCCGTCCGCACTTTAGAACGATTACGCGCAGTATAACGCCGCAACATTCGTCCTCATAGACTTACAATGCCCCGAAAAGATGTGATGGCGTTCGCGAAATTCCGAGGAGACGACCGGAGTATTAGGATTCCGCCGTCACGATCATGCGCTCAGGAAGCAGATTCGTCAGTTCGGAAAGAGTGGCCGGACAGCTCACACTTTTTTGCGCTTTTTCGAGAGATAGTCGACCAGCATGTATTCGCCCAGATGGTCCGGACGAGTGTAAAGCGCACGGCCGCGATTGATCTGCGTCATCTTTTCGACGAACGCGCGCAGGCTGGGCGAATCGTCGAGCATGAAGG